>DASVWY010000216.1:0-6558 GCA_036392975.1 Solirubrobacterales bacterium
GGGTGCCTCTCCCTTGTGCTGCCTTTTTCGCTGGCAGCGCTGTAGCTCTCTTTAGTTGGGCCGAGCGAAAAAGAAGACCGCCGCACTGCGGGAGAGGCACCCCGCCCCCTCCTCGTAGAGCGTCTCGTCAGTCGTAGCTTACGGACTCCAGGTAGAGGCCATGTGGAGGTGCCGTGTCACCAGCGGCAGAGCGGGGGGCGCCCTCTAAGAGGCAGGTGAAGTCCTCCACGGAGCGGCGGCCGGAGGCGATCTCGAGCATGGTGCCCACCAGGACGCGGACCATGTTGCGCATGAAGGCGTCGGCGGTTATGCGGAAGGAAAGGACGTCGTCGGCCTGCTCCCAGGCGGCGGCGAGGACATCGCGGTCGAAGCGGACGTGGTCGGTCTGGGTCGGGGTGAAGGCGGTGAAGTCGTGCGTGCCGGCCAGGGCCGTCGCGCAGGCGTCGATCGCGTCGCGGTCGAGCGGGTGCGGCCACCACAGCGCCCGCCCCCGCTCGAAGGGGCTCGGCGTCCGCCGCGTCAAGACCCGGTACAGGTAGCTCCTGGCCTTCGCGTCCCCGCGCGCGTCGAAGCCTCCCTCGACCTCCTTTGCCGCGGTCACGCCGATGTCATCGGGACCGACCGAGTTCAGCGCCCGCGTCAGATCCGCCGGCAGCTCTGCTTCCGTCTCGAAGCTCGCCACCTGCCCCAGCGCGTGAACGCCGGTATCCGTGCGCCCGGCGACAGTCAGCTTGATCGGCTCGCGCAGCACCGTCTCCAACCCCGCCTCCAGCTCCCCCTGCACGGTCCTCAGCCCCGGCTGCACCGCCCACCCGCGGAACCCCGACCCGTCGTACTCAATATCCAGCCGCACGCTCCTCACGCGGGCGGAGTATGCCCCCTCTACCGCAGACCCACTCAGTCCCGCGCCAAGACGTCCGCCGGCCCATCGATCCACACCCGCACCCGATCCCCCGGATGCCAAGCCGGAAACCCAAGCCGCCGTACCCGCACGGTGCGCCCGGAGGGCAGCCGCAGCTCGAGCAGCTGATCGTGCCCGTAGAAGTTGCGGGCGATGACGGTGGCGCTCTGGCTGCGCCGGTCCGGCGGCTCGACGGTATCGACCGCCAGCGACTCCGGCCGGATCAGCACGTCGACCTCGCCGCGCAGCTTGTTGCGGTTCGGCAGCTGGCCCAGCTCGCAGGAGACCGAGCCGTTCTCGGCGACGCCGGGCAGCACCTCGATCTCGCCGAGGAAGCCGGCCACCCAGCGGTTCGCCGGCCGCGAGTAGACCTCCTCCGGCGTCCCCACCTGCTCGACCCGTCCCTCGTTGACGACCGCGACGACGTCGGCGACGCTGAGCGCCTCCTCCTGGTCGTGGGTGACGAAGACCGAGGTGACGCCCTGCGCCTCGAGGATCTCGCGTGCCTCCCGCCGCACCTTCTCGCGCAGGCCGGCATCGAGGTTGGAGAAGGGCTCGTCGAGGAGGACGGCCCGCGGCTCGGCCACCAGGGCGCGAGCCAGCGCCACTCGCTGCTGCTGGCCGCCGGAGAGCTCGTGGGGATGGCGGTCGCCGAGCCCGCCGAGCCCGACCGTCGCCAGCATCGCCTCGACCCGGGCGCGGTCCGGCCGGCGCCCGAGGCCGTAGCCGACGTTGCCGGCGACGTCGAGGTGGGGGAAGAGCGCGTAGTCCTGGAAGACCATGCCGATCCGGCGGCGCTCGGGCGGCAACGAGCGCTGCGGCGTCGAGACCGTCTCGCCGCCGATCTCGACGCTGCCCGCGTCCGGCTCCTCGAGCCCGGCGATCAGCCGCAGCGTCGTCGTCTTGCCGCAGCCGCTGGGGCCCAGCAGGGCGCAGGTTGCGCCGGCCTCGACATCGAGGTCGAGGCTGTCGACGGCGACGACGTCGCCGTAGGACTTGCGTAGATCGCGCAATCGCAGGGCGGCGCCGCGCGTCCCGCTCGGGCTGTCTGAACCTGGCGCCAAGAGCAGAAAACCTAAGATTAGGGCAACCTAACCTCTTCCCTCCCGAAGGCAGGCAGATGAAGCAAAACCGACGCTCCACGCAGCGCCCGATCCTCGCCGCGGCAATCGCCGTGGCGCTGCTCGCCGGCGGCTGTGGATTCGACACCGGCGCCTCCGGCGGCGGTCCGGACGAGCCGGAGACCGAGGGCATCACCCTCTACTCGGGCCGGATCCCGGCCGCGATCGGCGGCGCCGTCGACAGCTACGAGGCGGAGGCCGACCGCGACGTGCAGGTGCGCTACGCCGACACCGCCGATCTGGCGGCGACGCTGATCGAGGAGGGCGACGCTTCGCCCGCCGATGCTTTCTTTGCCCAGGAGCCCGGTGCGATCGCCGCTGTCGCCGACGAGGGCGTGCTGGCGCGCCTCCCGGACGACATCCTCCAGCGGGTCCCCGCCCGCTTCCGCGATCCGGCGGGCCGCTGGGTCGGCGTCACCGGTCGCGCCCGCGTCCTCGCCTACAACCGCGACGCGGTGCCGCGCTCCGAGCTTCCGCGTTCTCCCTTCGGCCTGGTCGCGCCCGGTTGGCGGGACCGGGTCGGCTGGTCGCCCGCCAGCTCCAGCATGCAGGAGTACGTCACCGCCCTGCGCGCCCGTTATGGCGAGGAGCGGACCCGCGAGTGGCTGGAGGCGATGGTCGCCAACGGCGCCGTCGACTATCCAAACAACGTCACGATCCGCGACGCGATAGCCAGCGGCGAGGTCGACGTTGGCCTGATCAACCACTACTACGTCGCGCAGGCGGTCGCCGCCGAGGGCGAGGACTACCCGGTGGGGGTCTACTTCCCCCCCGGCGGGCTCGGCTCGCTGCTGCTGCTGACCAGCGTCGGCGTGCTCGAATCGAGCGACCGCAAGGAGGAAGCCTTCGCCTTCGTCCGCTCCCTGCTCTCGCCGTCGAGTCAGGAGTTCTTCACCGTCAGCTCGAAGGAGTACCCGCTCGCCCGCGGCGCGGCGCCGGACCCCTCGCTGAGCGTGCCGCTCGCCGAGGTCCCCAGCGTCGAAGGCGAACTCGTTCACCTCGACGAGCTGCAGGCGACGATCGAGCTGATGCAGGAAGCGGGGGCCCTCTAGTGCCGGTCGTCGCCGGGTGACCGCCACCCGTCCCGCCCCGGCCTGGCTGGTCCTCAGCGGCATCCTCGTGGCCGCGGTGGCGGTGCTGCCTGCCGCCTACCTGTTCGTCGTCGTCGCCGGCGACCTCGGCGACGCCCTCGCCGACGCTCTCACCTCGAGTACGGCGGCGATCCTGGCGCGGACGTTGGCGCTGGCGGCCGCGGTGACTGCCACCGCCGTCGCGATCGCCCTCCCGATCGGTTGGTTGACGGTTCGCACCGACCTGCCGAAACGCCGGTTCTGGGCGGTTCTCTGCACGCTGCCGCTGGTCATACCGAGCTACGTCGGCGCCTACCTGTTCGTCGCCGCGCTCGGCCCCAACGGGATGCTCCAAGACGTGCTCGGGGTGGGGCGGCTGCCCTCGATCTACGGCTTTGGCGGCGCCTGGCTGGTCCTCACCCTCTTCACCTACCCGCTCGTGCTGCTGCCCCTGCGCGGCGCCCTGCGGCGCATCGACCCTCAGCTCGAGGACGCGGCGCGGGCGATGGGGAGGGGGCCGCTGGCGGCGTTCGGAAGCGTCGTCTTGCCGCAGCTCTGGCCGGTGCTGGCGACGGGCGGCCTGCTCGTCGCCCTCTACGTGGTCAGCGACTTCGGCGCCGTCTCCCTGCTGCGCTTCGACTCCTTCACGCGGGAGATCTACGTCGCCTACCGCTCCAGCTTCGACCGCACCGCCGCCGCCAGCCTCGGCGCCGTGCTGGTGATCGTGATGCTGGGCCTGCTCTTCCTCAGATCGCGGCTGCGCTCGGCCAAGGTGGTCCACCGCCTCGGGCCGGGGACGCTGCGGCCGGCGCCGCCGTACCGCCTCGGCCGCTGGCGCTGGCCGGCGCTCGCCTTCTGCGCGGCGGTGGCCATGGTCGCCTTCGTCCTGCCGGTGGCGGTCCTCCTCTACTGGGCCAGCGAGGGGATATCCACCGGGGCGACGCCGCTTTCGCGGGCGGCGGCTCTCGGCGGCAACTCGCTGCTCGTCTCGGCCGGGGCCGCCGCCTTCGGAGCCGCTTGCGCGCTTGCCATCGCGGCCCTCTCGGTGCGCCACCCCGGCCGGCTCAGTGCCCTCCTGGAGCGTGCCTCGCACGCCGGCTACGCGCTGCCGGGGATCCTCGTCGCGCTGGCGCTGGTCTTCTTCGCCACCCGCCTCGTGCCGCCGCTCTACCAGACCACCGCCCTGCTGGTGTTCGGTCTGACGATCCACTACCTGCCGCTGGGGATCGGGCCGACCGCGGCGGCGATGCTGCAGGTCTCGCCCCGGGTCGAGGAGGCCGCCCGCGGGCTTGGCCGCAGTCGCGCCGACGTATTCCGCACGGTTACCGTTCCCCTGACCCGCGGTGGCCTGCTGGCCGGAGCGGCGCTGATCTTCCTGCACGCGATGAAAGAGTTGCCGGCGACCCTGATCCTGGCGCCGCTCGGCTTCGAGACGCTGGCGACCGACATCTGGACCCAGACCAGCTTCGGTTTCTACGAGGCGAGCGCGATCCCGGCACTGCTGCTCCTGGCCGTCGCGGCGGTTCCGGTCTACCTGCTCAGCGAGCGCGGCGCGACCCGTCCCTGACCTCGGTGCCGAGACCCCTGCGGATCGGCGCTGTCCTCGCCGTGGTGCTGGCGGCGCTGTCGCTGTTCCTGCCCTACCTGCTCGTTTACGACCCCTGGGGTTGGCTCGTCTGGGGCCGCGAACTCGCCCACCTCGACCTGGCGACGGCGGACGGGATGTCCTGGAAGCCGCTGCCGGTGCTGATCGACGCGCCCCTCTCGCTGCTCGGCGACTCTGCCGCGCCGAAAGCGTGGCTGCTGGTCGCCCGCAGCGGCTGGCTGCTGGCGCCGCTGCTGGCCGCCTGGCTGGCGGCGAGCCTGGCTGGGGAAGGGACCCGGCGTTGGCGGCTCGTCGCGGCCGTGCTTGCGGCCGCCTCGGTGGCCTTGACCGGCGACGCCTTCACGCCGCCGGCGCGACAGTTCAGCGGCGGGCTCTCCGAGCCGCTGCTGGTGGCACTTGTGCTCGGCGCGGTGGTCGCCGCGCTCCAGCGGCGCCCGGCGCTCGCCCTCTGGCTCGGCGTCGGCGCCTCGCTGCTGCGGCCGGAGTGCTGGCCCTTCCTGGCGCTGTGGGCGGTGCTGGCCGTGCGCGCCGAGCCACGCCTGCGGCTTCAGGCCTTGGCCGCGGCGGCGCTGATCCCGATCGCCTGGTTCGTGCCCGATCTGCTCGGCGCCGGCGACCCGCTGGCCGGGTCGGAGAACGCGCGCGGGGGACCGATCGAGGCGGGGGAGGCCTTCGAGGTGCTCGGCAGAGCGCTGGCGGCGCCGCTGGTGGCGGCCTGGATCGGCATCGTCCTCTTCCTCGCCCGGCGCAACCCCGCGGACGGGCGGGACCGCGCGCTGACCGTCCTGCTGGCGGGCGCCGCGGCCTGGGTCCTCGTCGTCGCGGCGATGGCAATGGTCGGCTACGCCGGCCTGCCGCGCTTCCTCGCCCCGGCGACCGCCGCGGTGGCGATCGTCGGCGCGGTCGGAGTGGCACGAGCCGGAGCACACAGCTTCGCGGGAGGCCCGCCGCGCCCGCTGCTCGCGGCGACCACCGTAGCCGCGCTCCTCGTCGCCAGCGCCGGCATCGGCCTCCGCGCCGCCGAGGTCCCCGGCGACCTGCGGGAGGTGGATCGCCAGGCCATGCTGATCGACGGCCTCTTCGACCTCAGCGACCAGGTCGGAGCCGAGCGCCTGACCTCCTGCGGCGGCGAGGTCCGCCTGGCCAACCTCCTAACACCCCCAACCGCCCTAGCCTGGCGCCTGGACCGCCCCCTCGCCTCAGTCCGCATCGTCCCCCACCCCCGCTACGGCGTAGCCCTCAGCACTCGACCCCTCCCAGGCAAGCTGCTCATGCGCGTCGGCCGCTGGCGCGCTACCCAGCTCCCCTGCTAACGCCCCTCGCGTGGGTGGCGTCGGGTGGGGTGTCGAGCCGGGTGCGGCGTCCCATTTTTCGCTCGGCACCTCAACTAGAGAGGGGAGCGCGCGTGCGAAAAATCCAGCGCACGGCTGGACACCCCACCCGGCGACGCCCCCGCGCCGGAACGCTTCGTCAAAGCGAGGTCATCGCCGGCGTCTCAGGCGCCACCAGATAAGGCTGCTCCGGCTCCTCGTCGCGCTCGTGGTAGACGCTGTCGGCGTTGACCGCCCAGATGTCGTGCCGGGCGCCATCGCAGAGGTTCTCGACCGCGCGCATTGCCGTCAGCATCGAGTGATCCGAGTTGTTGTACCTGTGCAGGCCGTTGCGGCCGACCTGCTGCAGGTTCGAGATCCCGTCGAGCCAGGCGCGGATGTGGGCGACGCGATCGGCGTACTCGGCGTCGTAGATCGGGTAGGCCTTCGGCACCCGGACGACGTGACCGTCGGCAACCCGGTCGGCGGGGACCAGGCCCAGCGCGTCGATCTCCGTCCGCGCCAGCGCCACCAGCTCCTCGTCGCCGCG
>DASVWY010000217.1:0-6517 GCA_036392975.1 Solirubrobacterales bacterium
GACCAATCGCGTTTCCGAGTGGGTAATCGGGTAGTATCTAAGAACATAAAGCCAGTACCCATGCCTCTGCTCGTGCTATCGATCCAAGATACCAACGGGCCCCTAACGCCAGTGGCGGCACGATGGTGCGTTAGGAAAGGCGGCCCCGATGGAGGCCAAAGCACGGGCAGGTAACGAACTGCGATCGGCTGGGCGAACGCTCAACACGCTGGTCGTCCCCCTCAACGGGCTCATCCTCAAAGGGGTCGCGATCGAACCGATGCGCCTCGGCGCACTCCGCATCTGGCTCGGCGGGCCCGCGCAGACGACCCTGCGGGGGCACCTGGCGAGCCTGACCGAGCTCGGCGCGGTCGAGCGGGGAGGCCCCGACAAGAAGTTCAAGGCCAGCGAAAGCGGGCTGACCGAGATGGGCCGGGAGCTGTTGCGCGTCACCCTCGTTCTCGAGGCATGGTTGGCGGAAGCGCCGGCCGGGTCCATCGCCCTCGGCACCGAGGGCGCCAAGGGGACCGTCAAGGCCCTGGGGGCGGCCTGGGAGTCGACGATGCTGCGCGCGCTCGCCGCCCGCCCGCTTTCGCTCACCCAGCTCGACCGGCTGATCGGACCCGTCAGCTATCCCGCCCTGGAGCGGCGGCTCTCGGCGATGCGCGCGACCGGGCTGGTCGAGGCACGGCCAAACGACGAGAGCGGCACCCCCTATGCGCTCACCGCCTGGGGGTGTCGGGGCGTCGGGTCGATCTCGGCCGCTTCGCGATTCGAGTACCTGCACATGCCCGAGGAGACCGAACCGCTCGCTCCGATCGACGTCGAGACGACCTTCATGCTGACGGCTCCGGGGATGGTCATGCCCGCCGGCGCCGACGGGATCTGCCAGCTGGTGGCGGAAGCCGGGACCGGCAAATCGCGCCTGGCCGGCGTCGAGGTGACCGTCGATCGCGGCCACGTCGCCTCCTGCGTCTCCCGCCTCGACGACAAGCCGCGAAACTGGGCGCGCGGCAGCTCTTCGAGCTGGCTCGACGTCCTCGTCATCCACGACACCGCCAAGCTGCGCCTCGGGGGCAATGAAGCTCTCGTTTCCAGCGTCGTGCTGAGCATGCACGAGCAGCTCCGCGGCCCAGACCGGGACGATTAGCCGCGGGCGGAGTCCGCCCGGCTCAGCTCAGGACCGACTTGGAAACGCTGCCGACGCCGAGCAGGCCCGGCCCGACGTGGGCGCCGAGGACGGCGCCCACTTCGGAGGTGAAGGCCGGCTCGCAGCCGAAGATCTCGTAGCAGTCTTCGATCAGGACGTCGGCCGTCTCCTGGTCCTGGATGTGCTGGACGACCCAGGCGTCGAGACCGGACTCGTGGCGCTCGCGGGCGTATTCGCGCAGCCGTTCGATCGAGCGGGCACGGGTACGGACGCGCTCGACCGGGGTGATTTCCTCCTCCAGGGTGAGAATCGGCTTGATCTTCAGCGCCGAGCCGATCCAGGCCGCGGCGCCGCCGATCCGGCCGCCCCGTCGCAGGTACTCGAGGGTGTCGATCGCGAACCACATCTTCAGCTCCTCGCGGGTCTGCTCGGCGCGGGCGAGGGCGGCCTCGGCGTCGCCACCGGCGTTGGCCGCGGCCGCGGCGCCGAGCGCGCAAAGCCCCATCCCGCCGGCCGCCGAGCGCGAATCGAAGACGTGGATGCGCTCGCCGTCCTTGTCTTCGGCGATCAGCCGCTCGCGCGCCTGGTTGGCGGCCTCGCAGGTGCCGGAGATACCGGCGGAGATGTGAACGGAGACGACTTCCCGGCCGGCGTTGAGCAGCGGCTCGTAGGCGGAGACGAAGTCGCCGACCGAAGGCTGCGAGGTCGTGGCCCCGCCCTCGGAGGCTCGCAACCGCCCAAAGAAGGCGCCGTAGTCGCCGACCTCCGACTCCGGCTGCTGCTCGCCGTCGATCGAAACGTAGAGGCTGACTGTCTCGATTCCCTTCTGGGCGAGGAGATCGATCGGGAGGTAGGCCGTGGTGTCGCAGACGACGGCGGTTTGCTGGGTCGGGGACAAGGCGGGCTAAGTCTTTCAGACCTCGTGGCGTGCGCCCCCGCCATCGCTACACTTTATGAAGTGACGGAGACCCCGAAAGAGGCGATCGTGCTCAGCGCCAAGGCGGTCGAGAAGATCGGCGAGCTGCTGGGCGGTCAGGAAGACGCGGAGGGCCAGGCGCTGCGCGTCGCCGTGCGCGGCGGCGGTTGCTCCGGTTTCCAGTACGCGCTCGCCTTCGACCGGGCCAAGGACGACGACCACGTCTTCGAGGTCGACGGCGTCGCCGTCGCCGTCGACAAGGTCAGCATGCAGTTCGTCTTCGGCTCCGAAGTCGACTACGTCGAAGGTTTGCAGGGGGCAGGGTTCCAGGTCAACAACCCGAACGTCGTCGCCGCCTGCGGCTGCGGCTCCTCGTTCCAGGTCAAAGAGGACGCCGCCGAGACGGCGGCCGTCTGACTCTCAGGCCCCGACCGCTATTCGATCTGAAGCGGGGGTGACTGCGCCGGCGGCGCGGGCTGCGGCGCGGCGGCCGGCTGCTCGACTCCGAGCGCCTCGGCCAGCTCGCCTGAGTCGAACATCTCCTCGACGATGTCGGCGCCACCTAGCAGCTCGCCGTTGACGTAGAGCTGCGGGAAGGTCTGCCAGTCGGAGATCTCGGCCGTCACCTCGCGCAGCGGCTGCAGCGCGGGCAGGACGTCGACAGCCCCGTACTCGACGTCCATCGTGTCGAGCACCTGCACGACCCGCATCGAAAAGCCGCAGCGCGGCGCTTCGGGCGTGCCTTTCATGAACAGCAGCACCGGGTTGGCGGCGATCAGCTCCTGGACCTTGCTCTTCAGCTCGGCGTCGGCCATGGCCACAGCCTAACGAGGTCCACGTTTGGCCCCTGACAGGGGCTCAATGTGAATCGCCTGCCTTCAGCGGCTGCGTCTTGACGCTGAGCGCGTGGATGGCGCCGTCCTCGAAGCGCTCCTTGACCGCCGCCTTGACCAAACGGTGCTGGTCGATCCGCGAGAGGCCGTCGAACTGCGGCGCCCGCACCGTCGTCCGCAGATGGTCGCCGGCGCCGGTCTCGTCGACCACCTCGACCTCGGCGCCGGGCAGGGCCGCCTCGATCATCGACTTGATCTCCGCCAGGTCGGCCAAGGTGCGGCGCTAGCCGGAGACCTTCTCGCCGAGGGTCTGCAGCATCTCCTCGACGCGGACGAACTTGACCCGGGGGCGGCCGTGGGGCTCGCCGCGGCCGACCTCGGCCTGGTCGATCGCCTGCCAGTCCTCGAAGCTGACGTAGCGGATGCCGCGCTCGGCCAGCAGCTCCTCGACCGCCGCGGGCTCGGGGCTCTCCGGTTCCAGCAGCTTGCCCTCGCCGATGTCGGCGAGCAGGTGCTGGACGGTCTCCAGCGCGTCTTTCTTGTTGGTCCCGATCACGCCGGAGGGGCCGCGCTTGATCCAGCCGGCCGTGTAGTGGCCGACCTTGTGGCCGGCGTCGTGGGAGTCGAGCACGCGGCCGCCCTCGTTGAGGATCAGGCCGCGCTTCTCGTCGAAGGGGACGCCCTCGATCGGGATGCCGGTGTAGCCGACCGAGCGCAGGACCAGCCCGCACTCGAGCTCTTCGCGCTCGCCGGTGTCGCGGGCGCGCAGCGCGCCGCCTTCCTCGACCAGCTCGTTGCGCCCGATCACGATGCTTTCGACCTTGCCGTCGCCCCTGATCTCGACCGGCGAGGAGAGGAAGCGCAGGACGATCCGCTGCCGCTTCCCCTCGGGCTGGCGCTGGGAGAACTCGCGCAGCGTCTCGACGTTGACCCGGGTCGTCTTGTCGGCCTCGTCGGACTCGAGGTAGGCGGCGCTGGCCGGATCGAGCTCGACCTCCGCGGGGTCGACGACGACGTCGGCATCCTCCATCTCGCCCAGCTCCTTGATCTCGGGGTTGGTGAATGCGGCCTGCGCCGGGCCGCGCCGGCCGAGGACGACGATCTCGCGGATCTGCTTGCGGTCGAGCATCTCGATCGCGTGGTCGGCGGTATCGGTCTGGTGCAGCTCGTGGTCGGTCAAGGCCAGCATCCGGGCGACGTCCATGGCGACGTTGCCGTTGCCGATCACCACCGCCCGCTCGCAGGAGAGGTCGAACTCTTCGTCGGCGTAGTCGGGGTGGGCGTTGTACCAGCCGACGAAGGCGGTGGCCGCGTGGCTGCCGGGCAGCTCCTCGCCGGGGATGCCGAGCTGGCGGTCGGTCTCGCAGCCGACCGTGAAGACGATCGCGTGGTAGAGCCGCTCGAGGTCCTGCACCTCGACGTCGTGGCCGACCTTGACGTTGCCGAAGAAGCGGAAGCCCTCGCGCGCCGCGGTTTTCTCGTAGACCCGGATCACCGACTTGATCTTCGGATGGTCGGGAGCGACGCCGCCGCGGACCAGGCCGAAGGGGGTCGGGAGACGGTCGAAGAGGTCGACCTGGGCGTGCGTGCCCTCGTCCTTGAGGATGTGCTCGGCGGCGTAGAAGCCGGACGGGCCGGCGCCGACGATGGCGATGCGGACGGGGTTCTCGGGGGTTCCGATCTGGCTCATTGGAAGGCGGAAGGATAGGGAACCGGGGGAGCTGCCCGCCTACGCGACGAGCAGGATCTCGCTGTCGCGAGGGCAGATCGTGTGGTCGAGGGTGGGCAGCTCACTGCGCCGGAACAGCTCCAACCGCCGCGCCGCCTCCTCGACCTCGATCCACTCGCCGTCGACCTCGAAGCGGTCGCACCAGGCGCACATCGGCAGCCGCTCCTCGTCCCGCGGGCTGTTCGGGTCGAGCAAAGCCTGCGGCTCGGCCCAATCCTCTTCGGATCGCACGCGGGCCGCGAAGAGCACGCCCCGGCCGGAGCTGGTGGCGGCGATGCGGAGGTCCATCTCACGGCTGATCTCCGGTCCGTCGCAGCGGCAGGTCAGCTCGACGCCCCGCACGCCATCGCGGATTCGCCGCAGCAGCAGCCTCTGCAGGCGGCGCACCTCCTCGCCGGCGACGAAGTCCCACAGCGACCGCCCGAGGCTCGAGTCGGCGCCGTTCCAGCCGTTCTCCTCGGCGAAGCGGTAGAAACCCTCGTCGAGCTTGATCAGGCGGTCTTGGTCGTCGATCGCGTAGCTGAGCGCCGTGACGGTCATTCCTGACCATTATCGGTCAGCTCGGAGTATTAGCCGGTGGTCGCGACGCCGGCGGGCACGCTCGCGGTGCCGTCGAGCGCGTCCAGCGCGCGGCGGACCGACATCGCGACGCAGGTGAAGATCGGCGTCTCGCGCTCGGTGAAGGCGCTCGACTCGGTCGGCCGCAGCTCCTGCACGAGGTCGAGGAACTCGCCCGGGTCGTCGCCCTCGAAGGCGACGACGAACTCCTGGTCGTCGAGGCCGAACGAGTAGGAGGTGTTGATCGTGATTTCGGGGTGGCGGCGGCCGACTTCGATGTGGCTTTTCATGATCCGCTGTCGCTCCTCGGCCGGCAGGCCGTACCAGCGCCGCTGCTTGACCATCGGATAGAGGAAGAGGTACTTGCGCTCGGAGAGGCAGATCTCGGGCCGCGCCGCCTCTTCGGAGTAGGGCGAGCGTTTGGTCATCGAGAGGAAGGAGTGGGGCGTCTCCGCCCACTTCGCCAGGCCGCTCTGGCCGAGGACGACGTGAAAGGTGTGCAGGTCCTCCAGGTTCGGGCTCTGGCTGAGCAGGACCAGGTCGGCGTCGCCGCGCGTGCCTATGGTTGAGTAGGCGCGCAGCGAGCGGTCGAGGGCGAAGTCCTCGCACGCGGCGAGGAACTCTCGCTTGTCGGCGGCGCGCAGGTCGGCGTCGCGGCGTCGCCACTCGGGGTCGATCTTGAAGAAGGTGAACTTGGCGAAAGTGCGGTCGGCCATCGGGCCCACGATAGCGCCGGCTGCGCTGGCCGCGGCGGCGATCGCGCTGCTGTTGGCGCTGCACCTGGCCGGTGCCGGTTTCCAGGGCGATCCCCTGGCGGTGGTGAAGGACGCGGAGCCGGGCGACCGTCTCTGGGACGTGGCCGATCGGCGGGGCCCGGTCCTGGGAGTGACCCTGCTCGTCTGGCTTGCGGCATTCGGAGTGGCGCTGGCGGCGGATCGCGCAGGCGCCGGCCGCGGCGCGGCGCGGCTGCTTGCGCTCTCGCTGGTCTACCTGCCGTTGCTCTGTCTCGCGGGCGCGGCGCTGGACCCGAGCGTGGCCGCGGAGCGCCTGCTGCTTCTCCTCGGCTGCCCCGCGCTTGCCGCCCTCACCCTCCTCGCGAGTTCGCGTTTAAGTCCGGATAGCGCAACAAAACGCGAACTCGGCGGCTACCGGGCGCTGGCGGCAGCCTGCGGGGTCACTGTTTTCGCCCATGCGATCGATTTGATCTTTGGCTCGCCGCTGATCCAGCTCTCGCTGGCGGGGCCGAACCCGGCCGCCGGGCATCGCTATTACGGGATCGGCAACGAGCTCGAGGCGGCGCTGGTGGTGCTGGTCCTGGCCGGGACCGGCGCCGCGCTGAGCGGTTTCACCGT
>DASVWY010000218.1:0-5023 GCA_036392975.1 Solirubrobacterales bacterium
CGTGCGGAGTTCGCTTGTACTCGGAAGCCGAGGCGTGCAGGACCAGGTAATCCCCATCGGGAATTGCAGCGCAATCGCTGATCCGACCCAGGGAGACAAAGTGGTTGCCCTCGGCCAGGTTCCACTGGAACTCGGTCTCCGCTTCGCACCGTCGACGTGCCGACTCGATCAGTGAAAGGAACTCGGTCTGTGAGGACGGGGCCGAGCGGATCTCGTGGATTGAGACCGAGCAGACGTTCACCGTCGCGTCGACGGGCACGATCGGGACAGTCCCCTCCCATCGGTAAAGGGCGCCGGTGAAGAACCCGCCGATCATGCGATCCACATTCGTCGCCACGCCGAGATCGCTGAGCGCCACCACCTCGGCGTCGCAGCTGACGGAGTTCTCGAGTGAGGCGGCTCGCGCCAGCATCGCCTCCGTGCGTTCGAGCCGGGGAATGAGCGCGTGCTGGGTCCGATCCCGCAGCGTCAGGTCTCTCATGCGTTCAGCCTAATTCGATAAGTCGGTTGGGGCGCGGACCGATGCGCCCCCCCGAGCGACAGGGATGGCGGCAATAGACTGACGGGCGTGAGTACCTTCGACGTCCTCGCCGACCTACCCCTGGAGATCGAGGGCTACGAGCTGGAGGGCCTGGAGCTGCAGACCCCCGGCTTCGACCGCCTCTCAACCGTGATCCACCTCCAGGGCGGCGGCGAGGAGGGGCTCGGCGAGGACGTCACCTACGACGCGCTCGACCACGTCGGCCTGCAGGACGCCGGCCCCGTCCTCGACCTCACCGGCCACGCGACCCTGGGCGAGTTCTGCGACTTCATGGCCGACGTCGACACCTTCCCAGCCGAGCCCCAGCGCGACGTCTCGCGCCGCTACCGGCGCTGGGCCTTCGAGTCGGCGGCGCTCGACCTCGCTCTGCGCCAGGCCGGCGTCGGCATCGAGGAGGCGCTGGGCCGCGAGGCGCGCCCGGTCTCCTTCGTCTGCTCGATGCGACTCTCGGCCGGCCCCGACGAGCCCTCCTCGATCGAGACGCTGCGGCGCAAGCTCGACCCCTACCCCGACCTGCGCTTCAAGCTCGACCCGACCAATGACTGGAGCGACGAGCTGGTCGACGAGCTGGTCGAGACCGGCGCCGTCGACTCGCTCGACCTCAAGGGCTTCTACAAAGGCACCGTCGTCGACGTCGAGACCGACCCCGAGCTCTACCGGAAGCTGATCGAGGCCTTCCCCGACGCCTGGCTCGAGGACCCCGACGTCAACGAGGAGACGCGGCCGCTGCTGGAGCCGATCCGCGATCGGCTCACCTGGGACGCGCCGATCCACTCGATCGCCGACATCGAGGCGCTGCCCTGGGAGCCGCGGATGGTCAACGTCAAGCCCTCGCGGATCGGCGGCCTGCGCGACCTCTGCGAGACCTACGACTACTGCGCCGAGCACGGCATCGGCGCCTACGGCGGCGGCCAGTGGGAGCTTGGCGTCGGCCGCGGCCAGATCCAGGTCCTCGCCTCGCTCTTCCACCCCGACACCCCCAACGACACCGCCCCGCGCGGCTACAACGAAGCCGACCCGCCGCCTGGCCTGCCGAGCAGTCCGCTGGAGCCGCGGCTAGCCTCGGTCGGCTTCCGCTGGGACGACTGAAAGGAACGCATGTCCGAGAAGAGCTTCGCCGACGCCCTCAACGAGCAGATCGCCAACGAGTTCGCCGCCTCGCAGCAGTACGTCGGCGCCGCCGTCTACTACGACGCTGAAACGCTTCCCCGGCTCGCCAACCTCTTCTACCGGCAGGCGCTGGAGGAGCGCGAGCACGCGATGATGATGGTCCAGTACCTGCTCGACGTCGGCGCCGAGGTCCGCATCCCCGACATAAAGTCGCAGCAGACCAGCTACGACGACGGCGTCGCGCCGGTGCGGATGGCGCTGGAGCAGGAGGAACGCGTCGGCCAGGAGATCTACGCCCTCTTCGAGCTGGCGCGCGAGGTGAAGGACTACCGCGCCGAGCAGTTCATGCAGTGGTTCGTCAAGGAGCAGGTCGAGGAGGTGGCGCTGATGAACGACATCCTCAACGTGGTAGAGCGCGCCAAGGAGAACCTGCTGCTGGCCGAGGACTACCTCGCGCGGGAGAACCCGGGCGAGGGTGGCGGCGATGCGACTGCTCCGCCTGCGGCGGGTTCGGGGGGGTAGCGGCGGGGGGACGGGTGGGGGTGTCCGCCTAACCAAGCCAGCCGGCGCGTTGGCGCATGCGCGTCACTCTCCTGTACTCGGCGATGTCCTCCCGTAGCGCCGCTGGAGCTGGCGCGGGGAGGAAGCGGGCTGGGAGCGGGGACTCGATCACGCCGCCCTTGCCCTTGGCTACGCGATAGGCGCGGGCGCCGCGTTGGGCGGTGACGGCGGCTGGTTCGCCGCTGCCTTCCCAGAGCAGGCCGGCGTAGTCGTCGAGGCCGTAGCCGGCGGGCATCCCGTCGCCGACCGCGTCGAGGTAGGCGGCGCGGCGGTCAGGTTCGTTGTTGTAGTGGACGCAGAGGCTGCCGCCGAGCAGCCCGAGACCGGCGCCGGGCTCGGGCTTGCCCGATGACTTGGTGATCCCGGCCTCGAACCAGCACATCGCGCCGGCGCTCTGGCCGGCGAGGACGATCCCCTGCCGCCAGGCGATGCTGAGGATCGCGCCCAGCTCGTGGGCGTCCCAGACGGCGAGCAGGTTGAGCAGGCTGCCGCCGCCGACGTAGATCAGGTCCTGGGTGAGGAGATGGTCGCGCAGTTCGACGGGGCGGCGGCCGAGCCGGAACAACGAGATATCGGAGGGCTCGCAGGGCCGCTCGCCGAAGGCTGCATAGAAGCGGCCGATCTGCTCGGACGTGTCGCCGCTGGCGGTCGGCAGGATGCAGATGCGGGGGCGCCCGCCGGCGCGGCTCGTCGCCAGCCGCAGCATCAGCTCGCAGACCGCCCGATCGGGTGGCCGTGACGTGAAGTCGTGGCCGCCGAGGGCGAGGACGCGGGAGATCACGCTGCGGCGGCGGTTGAGAGGGCGTCGGGGAGCGGTGGCAGGTAGCGGGCCGCGCCCGGATCGCCGAGGTAGGTGGTGGCGATTCGCATCTCGACCACCCGGTCGCCGACCAGATCGAGGCGGTAGCCCCGCGCCGCCGGGCGCGAGGCAACCACGCGGCGCAGCTCGCTGCCGCTGAAGTGGAGGGCGGCGCCGTCCTCGGCCGCGTAGCCGGAGCGCATGCCCTGACGCAGGAACCGGTGGTACGCGAAGCGCCGGCTCGATCCCGGCTCGTAGTGGACGCAGTTGCTGAACGGCAGCAGCCCAATCCCCTCGACCCGCCGCGGCTCGCCGTGGAAGCCGGTCACCGCCTCCGCGAACCAGCAGAGGGAGCCGGCCGAGAGCCCGCAGAGCACCACGCCCCGCTCCCACGCCTCGCGCAGGATCTCGTCGATTCCGTGCGCCCGCCAGACACCGAGCATGCTGACGACGCTGCCGCCGCCGACGTAGATCAGGTCCTGGGAGAGGAGATGGCCGCGCAGGTCGGCGGGTCCCTGCTCGCGGCGGAAGAGGGAGATGTGGCTCGCCTCGCAGCCCTCCGCTCCGAAGGCGCGGTAGAAGCGGACGACGTAATGGTCGGCGTCGCCGCTCGCCGAGGGGAGGAAGCAGACGCGTGGGCGGGCGGCGCCGGTCAGCTCCAGGACGTAGCGGTCCAGCAGCGGGTTCCCCGACTCCATCGAGAACCCGCCACCGCCGAAAGCGACGATCTGGCGAAGCGCTCTCTGCATCGTCGAATGGTCGTCGTCGGGGTGGCTGCTGTCCTTGTACGAGGGTCCGAAGTTCGCTGGCGCCCGCTCGCCCGCATGTACAGTCCTGCCGAATCCCGCCCCGGTTCCCGAGGGAGGCCGTATTGTTAACTCGGTACTGATTCGTCCACGGAAGCGCGCCTGGGGTGTACAATTGCGTTTACCGAGACGCTGTTGTCTGCCAGGAGCCGCAATGCCTCCGCCGCCCTCCCATCGCAGCACCGCCCCCGACCTCGGCGACCTGCTCGAGCGGGAACGCCTGCCGGCGGGACGCGAGGACCTCGCCGAGCCGCTGGTCGCCCACTCCCAGCGCGAACGAATCCTCGTCGCGATGGCCGACAGCTGCGCCAGCAAGGGCTTCGGGGCGACGACGATCGCCGACATATGCGAGCCGGCCGGCGTCTCCCGCGCCACCTTCTACGAGCTGTTCAAGGACAAGGAGGAGTGCTTCCACGCCGCGATGGAGCTCTCGCTGGCCGACGCGATGGGACGGATCGTCGCCGTCTACTCGCCCGACAAGCCGTGGGCGACGATGGTCCGCGACGCCGCCGCCGCCTTCCTCGACCTGCTGGCGAGCCGGCCCGCCTTCGCCCGCATGGCGCTGGTCGAGGCCCCGTCCTCCGGCCAGCGCGCCTTCGAGCTCTACGCCTCGGGCAAGCGGGTCCTGCAGTCCCTGCTCGACCTCGGCCGCAACGACCCGGTCGAGGAAGAAGCGATCCCCCCCAGCGCCGGGCGGGCGGCGCTGGCCGCCGCCGAGTCGCTGATCGTCGGCCAGATCCTCGCCGGCAACGCCGAGCGGCTGCGCGAGCTGCTGCCTGACGTCGTCTACATCACGACCGTCCCCTACCTCGGCCAGGACGAGGCGCTGCGCCAGTCGCGCGAGGCGGAGAAGCTGGTCCAGCCGAGCGAGGCCTGAGCGGGTGGAGGCGGCAAGCACGGGTCCGTGGCGACCGCCGCGGGGACGCCACCGGCTGCCGCCCGAGGTCGTCGCCCGCTCCCAGCGCGAACGACTGCTGGAGGCCGCGATCCGGGTCGCCGCCGCCAAGGGCTACGCGGCGACGACGGTCGGTGACCTGACCAAGGAGGCGGGCATCTCCCGCACCACCTTCTACGAGCTGTTCGAGGACAAGGAAGCCTGCTTCCTGGCTGCCTACGACAACGCGGTCGACGTCCTCGTCCGCCAGGTGGTCGCCGCCTACGAATCCGAGCAGCGCTGGCCGCAGCGGGCGCGGGCGGGGCTGCGGG
>DASVWY010000219.1:0-2911 GCA_036392975.1 Solirubrobacterales bacterium
CATCGGCTCCATCAGCGGCGAGTGGAAGGCGTGGCTGACTGAGAGACGCTTGGTCTTCGCGCCCCGCTCCTCGAAGTGGGTCTGGGCTGCCTCGATCGCCGCCTCTTCTCCCGAGAAGACGACCGAGCTCGGCGAGTTGATGGCGGCGATCGCGATCTCCGCCTCCCTGCCTTCGATCGCCGCTTCGGCTTCGGCCTCGCTGGCGCTGACCGCCAGCATCGCCCCGCCCTCGGGCAGGGCGCCCATCAGGGTCGCCCTGGAGCCGATCAGCTTCGCGGCGTCTTGGAGTGAGAGGACACCGGAGATGTGGGCGGCGGCGATCTCCCCGATCGAGTGCCCGGCGAGGATGTCTGGCTCAAGGCCCTGGGAGGCGAGCGCCCTCGCCAGCGCGACCTCGGTGGCGAAGATCGCCGGCTGGGCGAGGCTGGTGTGGTGCAGGCGCTCCCCTGCCTCGGGCGAGTCGTCGAAGACGATCTCCTTGAGCGACTCTCCGATCTGCTCTTCCAGTGCCTCGCAGGCCTGATCGAAGGCGGCTGCGTAGGCGGGATGAGACTCGTAGAGCTCCTTGCCCATGCCAGGTCGCTGGGAGCCCTGGCCGCTGAAGAGGTAGGCGAGCTTGGTGCTGCGGGCGGTTGCCTCGATCAGGTTGGCTGCCGACTCTCCTTGGCTCAACGACCGCAGGGCGCCGAGCAGCTCCTCGCGGCCCTCGCCGAGCGCCACCGCCCGTCGCTCGAAGTGGCTCCTCGTGGTGGCGAGGGAGTAGGCGAGGTCGACGGGATCAAGGTCCTCGGTCTCCTCGATGTGGGAGGCGAGGCGGGCGGCCGACTCCCGCAAGGCGGACTCGCTCTTGGCCGAGAGCGTGAGCGGGATCGGGGTCGGCAGAGGCGCCCGTTCGGCCGCACCGTCTGAGCCCTCCGCCCCTCCGGCTCGCGAGCCAGCCGGCTCAGAGGCAGGCGCCTCCTCCAAGATCAGGTGCGCGTTGGTGCCGCTGATCCCGAAGGAGGAGACGCCGGCCCGGCGCGGGCCGCCGTTCGGCTCCCAGGGCTCGGGCTCAGCCAGCAGCTCGATCTCTCCCTGAGACCAATCGACTTTGGAGGAAGGCGCGTCGAGGTGGAGCGTCTGCGGCAAGACGCCCTCGCGCATCGCGATCACCATCTTGATCACGCCGGCGACTCCGGCCGCGGCCTGGGCGTGGCCGATGTTGGACTTGATCGAGCCGAGCTTCAGTGGCCTCTCTCGGTCCTGGCCGTAGGTGGCGAGCAGGGCTCCGGCCTCGATCGGGTCGCCGAGGGTGGTGCCGGTGCCGTGGGCCTCGACCGCGTCGACGTCCTTGGGCTCCAGTCGCGCGTTGGCAAGCGCCTGGCGGATCACCCGTTCCTGCGAGGGCCCGTTGGGCGCGGTGAGGCCATTGGAGGCGCCGTCCTGGTTGACGGCCGAGCCCTTGATCGTGGCAAGGACTTCGTGGCCGTTGCGCTCTGCGTCGGAGAGTCGCTCCAAAGCGAGGACTCCGACTCCCTCCGACCAGCCCGTCCCATCCGCGCCCTCGGCGAACGACTTGCAGCGGCTGTCGGAAGCAAGGGCACCCTGGCGGCCGAACTCCGTGAAGATCAGGGGCGTGGCGGCCACCGTCACGCCGCCGGCCAATGCCAACGAGCACTCGTCTCCGCGCAGTGCCTGAGCGGCCAGGTGCATGGCGACCAGCGAGGAGGAGCAGGCGGTGTCGATGGTCATCGCCGGCCCCTCCAGGCCGAGGGTGTAGGAGAGCCGCCCGGAGACGATGCTGGTGGCGCCGCCGAGCACCACGTACCCCTCCTGCGTCGTGTCGGCGCCACCGTAACTGCTCACCCCGGTGCCCGCGAAAACGCCCGTATCGCTGCCGCGCAGCGAGACGGGATCGATGCCGGCGTCCTCCAGCGCCTCCCAGGCCGATTCGAGCATCAGCCGCTGCTGGGGGTCCATCGCCAGCGCCTCGCGTGGGGAGATGCCGAAGAAGGAGGCGTCGAAGTCGCCGATGCCCTCGACGAAGCCACCTTCGAGGTCGATGCCGTCCAGGCGCCCCAGCTCCCAACCCCTGTCCTCCGGGAAGGCGCCGATACCGTCGCCTCCTTCGGCGACCAGCTCCCACAGCTTCCGCGGCGAGTCTGCGCCGCCGGGGAAGCGGCAGCTCATGCCGACGATCGCGATCGGCTCGTCGGAGGCGATGGCCCTGACCGCGACCCCGACCTCGGCTCCGCTCGCGGTCGCCTGGGCCAGCAGGCGGGAGGCGAGAGCCTCGGGAGTCGGGTAGTCGAAGACCAGGGTCGGCTGCAACGACATGCCGGTGGCGATCGCGAGCCGGTTGCGAAGCTCGACCGCGGCGAGGGAGTCGAAGCCGAGCTCCTGGAAGGCCTTCGATGGATCGATTGCGCCTGCCGACTCGTGGCCGAGCACCGCTGCGACCTGGGCCAGGACGATGTCGAGGACCGCTTTTTGGCGCTCGGACTCGGGCAGGCCGGCGAGCTTGGTGGCGAGCATGGCGCCGCCTGCACTGCGGCGGGCCTTGGCCTTGACGAGGCCGGCGAGGATCGGCGGCAAGATGCCGGCCTGGGCAAGGGAGCGCAGGGCAGAGCGGTTGGTCTCGATCGCAACCGCCAAGGGGGCCTGCGCCCCGAGCGCGGCGTCAAAGAGCTCGAGCCCCCGCTCGGTCGAGAGCGCCCCGATCCCGCCCTCCCGCATCCGCCTCAGATCGGCCTCGCCGAGAGTGGAGCTCATGCCGCCTTCTGTCTCCCAAAGGCCCCAGGCGATCGAGCTGGCGGGCAGCCCTTCTGCGCGGCGCCTTTGAGAGAGCGCGTCGAGGAAGGTGTTGGCGGCTGCGTAGTTGCCCTGACCGGGTCCGCCGAGGGTTCCGGCGACGGAGGAGAAGCAGACGAAG
>DASVWY010000220.1:0-15586 GCA_036392975.1 Solirubrobacterales bacterium
GCGCCGACACTGCCCGCCGAATTCGAACGGCTGCTCTACGAGCACACGCCGGAGGGGCTGCGCTTCGTCTGCTACCTGCCCAACGGTGCTCCGAGTCCAGAAGCCTGCGCGCCGGGCACGGGGGCGGCCAGCCTGCGCAACGCGATCTCGGCCGACGGACACCGCATCTTCTGGACCGCTTTCAGCGGCTCGCTGGGAGGTGGCAACGAGCCCGGCGCTCCCGGCCAGATCTACCTGCGAAGCGGCGGCAGCGAGACGATCGCGATCTCCCGCGCGGTCGCCGAAGATCCCGCCTGGTACTGGACCGCTGCCGACGACGGCTCCAAGGCCATTTTCGCCTTTGACTCCGGCCCCTTCAAAGACCATCTCTATGAATTCGACGTCAAAACCGAGGAGGCGCACCTGATCGCAAAAGGTGTAGAGGGCCCTATGGGGGCGAGCGAAGACGCCTCGCGCATCTACTTCGTCTCGAATGAGGATCTGGATGACACCGGGCCAGCCGCCGAAGGCGCTCACAATCTTTATCTCTACGAGGCGGACCCCGGTGGGGGCAGCTTCACCTTCGTGATGACCCTTGCGGACGGGGACGTGGGGGGGACGAGCGGGGCGCCGGGACCGGTCGACGTGGCCCCGGACCAGCGCGCGGCACGGGTCACTCCCGATGGCCTGCATGTCACCTTCAGCGCCGTTGCCCCGCCGCCGTCGGGTTACGACAACCGCGACGTGCAGAACGGCGTATTTACGCAGGAGGTCTACCGTTACGACGCCAAAGAGGGTCAGCTGCGCTGCGTGTCATGCAACCCGACTGGCGCCAGGCCCATGGGGAGAGAATTAGATATCGACTTTTGGGCGGTAGCACGGATCCAGGGCTGGGAAGAACTCCAACATGCCCCCCGGGTCATCTCAGATGACGGCAGCCGCGTCTTCTTCGAAAGCCTCGAGGCACTCGTGCCCCGCGACACCAACGGCACCTGGGACGTCTACCAGTGGGAGGAGCCGGGCAAGGGCAGCTGTCGGGAAGAGGACTCGAGCTTCGGTGAGGCTGCGGGCGGCTGCGTCGATCTGATCTCCTCGGGCGAGGACTCGGCCAAGTCGACGTTCCTCGACGCGGACCCGAGCGGAGACAGCGTCTTCATCGGCACCCAGAGCAGCCTGGTCGACATCGACTACGGCCTCAACGACGTATACGTCGCCCGGGTAGGCGGCGGCTTCCCGGAACCGCCGCCCCAACCCGAATGCGAAGGGGAGGCCTGCCAGAGTCCTGCCCCAGCGCCCCTGCCCCAGACTCCCGCCAGCTCCACCTACCGCGGCCCGGGCAACGTGGGGAAGGCCAGGCCCAGACGCTGCAAACGTGGGGCGCGCAAGGTGCGGCGAGGTGGCAAGGTGCGATGCGTCAAGAGGAAGCGAGGCTCTAGAGCCAGCGAGGCTCGGAGGGCGTCGCGATGAGGCGCCTAGGCCTGACCTTGCTTGCGACGGCTCTCCTCGGTCTCTCTGCGGTCACCCCCGCCGCCGCAGAGTTCGGACTCTCCGATCTGGACGTCGCCTTCCGCGACAAAGATGGAAACGCCGAGATCGAAGCCGGCTCCCACCCCTTCGCGGCCACCACCTCCTTCAGAGTCAACACCACCCTCAGCCCCGAAAAAAATGTCCAGGTCGTCGACGGGGCGCTCCGCAACCTCGACGTCCTCTTCCCGGAGGGCTTCGTCGCCAACCGAACCGCGACGCCGCGCTGCCAGACGCTCGACTTCCTCAGCGATGATGGCTTGGGGCACCCCAACTGTGCGGACTCGACCGCGATCGGGATTCTTCTAGCCGAAGTCGGCGGCGGCACGGGAATCCCAGGGAAAGAAGTCGTCGCGGTCCACAGCATGCAGCCTTCGCCGGGTACCGTGATGAAGCTCGGCTTTTGGGTGGGAGGTGTGCCGACCACGATCGACGTCAGCGTCAATCCTGCCTACCCCCACAACGGCATCGCCTCGCTCTCCAATGCCTCCCAGATCGTCGAAGTGCTCAGTTCCGTAGTCACCGTCTGGGGAAACCCTGCAGACCCCACCCACGACACCGATCGCGGGGCCTGTGCCTACGACAGCTCACCGCCAGACGCCGAGTGCGAGACCAATGTGCCCCAGGAGCCCTTCCTCACGCTCCCGCGCAGCTGCACTGGGCCACTGCTCACCAACTTCCACGCTCTCTCTTGGTGGAGCGGGAACCCGCTCCAACCCGGGCCCCCTGCCACATTCGCGCAGACCGTCCCCTCCGAGGGGCTGCAGGAGTGCGAAGGCCTTCGTTTCTCGCCCACCCTCACCACCCAGCCCAGCACCGAGAGGGCTGCCAGTGCCTCCGGTCTGGACGTCCGCCTGACCATCGACGATCCCGGGCTCCGGGACCCCAATGGACGTGCCCACTCCGACATGAAGAAAGCGGTCGTCACCCTTCCGGAGGGGATGACGATCAACCCGTCCCAGGCCGAAGGTCTCGCCACCTGCTCGGAGGCAGACCTCGCCCGCGAGAGCGCTTCGTCCCCATTCGGTGCTGGCTGCCCGGCCGCCTCGAAGATCGGCACCGTGGAAGTCGAGAGCCCGCTGCTGGAGGGCGAGGTCCTGACGGGTTCCCTCTTCGTCGCCGAGCCCTACACCAACCGTTTCGGCTCGCTCCTCGCTGTCTACCAGGTGATCAAGAGTCCGGAGCTCGGCGTCGTCGTCAAGCTCGCCGGTGAGGTCGAGCCGGACCCGAGGACCGGTCAGATCGTCACCACCTTTGGCGGGGAGGGCACCGATCCGCTGCCCCAGCTGCCCTTCTCCGAGTTCCGCCTGCGCTTCCGCGAGGGCGGTCGCAGTCCGCTGATAACCCCGAGTCGCTGCGGGACCCACGAGACCAAGGCCGTCTTCACCCCCTGGGCAAACCCGAGCTATTCATTCCTCACCACTTCGACCTTCGAGCTGAGCAAGGGGGTGGGAGGGGGTCCTTGTCCCGCTGGCGGACCGCCTCCATTCGAGCCGGGCTTCAGCGCCGGCACCCTCAACAACTCAGCGGGTGCCCACAGCGCCTTTGCGATGCGGCTGACTCGTCGAGACGGCGATGCCGACCTGACCCGCTTCGATGCCGTCCTGCCACCCGGTTTGGTCGCAAAGCTGACTGGAGTTGCTCGCTGCCCCGACCAGCTGATCGCCCAGATCCGGTCGAAGACCGGACGTTCTGAGCTGGCAGATCCCTCCTGCCCGGCCTCCTCCCAGATCGGCACCTTGAAGGCGGGCGCCGGAGTCGGCTCCCAACTCACGTACGTGCCGGGCAGGGTCTACCTGGCCGGACCGGTTGGAAAGGCACCCCTTTCGGTCGTCGCGGTGGTCCCTGCTGTGGCCGGTCCCTTCGACGTGGGAGTCGTAGTGACCCGCCAGGCGCTTGCCCTCGATCCGGTCAGCACCGAGGTCGAGGTCGATGGCGCCCTCTCCGACCCCATCCCACACATCCTCGCCGGCATCCCGCTGGCGGTGAGAGACGTCCAGGTGAGCGTCGATCGTCCCAGTTTCACCCTCAACCCCACCAATTGCGCAGAGATGTCGATCGACGCCTCCATCTGGGGCGGCGGCTTCGATCCCTTCAGCCTCGCGGACGATTCTCCGGTCCCTCGCGCAGAGCGCTTCCAGGCCGCAGACTGTGCCAGGCTCGGCTTCAAGCCGCGCCTTTCCCTGCGCCTGCGGGGCGGCACCAAGCGCGGCGGTCACCCGGCGCTCACCACTGTCTACCGGCCGCGACCGGGGGACGCGAACTTGGCGAGAGCCGTCGTGCGCCTGCCGCGCTCGGCCTTCCTCGACCAGGCCCACATCCGCACGATCTGCACCCGCGTGCAGTTCGCCGCCGACGCTTGCCCCAAGGGGGCGATCTACGGTCAGGTCACGGCGCGGACGCCGCTGCTCGAGGAGCCTCTCGAAGGTCCTGCTTATCTCCGCTCCTCGGACAACGAGCTGCCCGATCTGGTCTTCGACCTGCATGGCCTGGTCGACGTGGAGGTCTCGGTCCGTATCGACGCCGTCAAAGGCGGTATCCGGGCAACCGTTGAGGACGCTCCCGATGCGCCCCTCAGCAAGGCGCTGATCTCGATGCAGGGCGGTCGCAAGGGCTTGATCGTCAACAGCAGGAACCTCTGCGACGGCATCTCTCGGGCCAAGGTCAATCTCAAAGCTCAGAGCGCGAAGCGCCGCTCGCTCCGGCCGGCGGTGCGGCCGAGGGGATGCAAGAAGCGTCGCCCGGGCTGAAGCGCCGGAAGCGGCCTCTTCCCGCCGGCACCTAAATACGGAGCGAATCCCGGCACGGACATAGCGGGAAGTCGTAACTGTCAACGCGGTTGGCATCTGCCTCTGTTGCCATGATCGACGGACTCGTGAGCACGCCTGCCGCAGTCCACCTCCACGCCCACAGCGAGTACTCGCTGCTCGATGGCGCCTGCAAGATCGAGGCGATGGCGGCGCGGGCGGCGGAGTTGGGGCAGCCGGCGCTGGGGTTGACCGACCACGGCGTCATGAACGGGGCCGTCGACCTCTACAAGGCGTGCGGGAAGCACGGGATCAAGCCGATCGTCGGCCTTGAGGCCTACCTCGTCGACGACGTCGCCGCGATCAAGGAGAAGCCGAAGTACGAGCGCAACCACCTGACCCTGCTGGCCGAGAACGACGCCGGCTTCGCCAACCTGGTCCAGCTGACCTCGGCCGGTTTCTTGGAGGGGTTCTCGCGCGGCAAGGCGAACGTCGACATGGATCTGCTCGCCAAGCACGCCGAGGGCGTGATCGTCCTCACCGGTTGCCTGCAGTCGCGCTTCTGCCGCCGTCTGGTCGAAGAGCGCGCCGACGACGCCCGTGCCCACCTCGACGACCTGGCCCAGGCCTTCGGCCCCGAGCAGGTCTACTTCGAGGTGCAGAAGAACGGCATCGACGAGCAGGACCGGGCCAACCAGGGCATCGTCCGCTTCGCCCGCGAGCTGAACCGGCCGCTGGTCGGCACCGCCGACGTCCACTACCTGCGCCGCGAGGACTTCGACAACCACGCGGCACTGCTCTGCGTGCAGACCAAGTCGACCCTGGAGGCGCCGAAGCTCAGCTTCGACACCAACGAGTTCTACCTCAAGAGCTCCGAGGAAATGGCGCAGTCGTTTGCCGAGTGGCCCGAGGCGGTGGCGAGCACGGTCGAGATCGCCGAGCGCTGCGCGATCGAGATCGAGCTGGGCAAGCTGCTGCTGCCCCAGTACCCGACCCCGGACGGCTCCGAGCCGGAGGCGATGCTGCGGCGGATCGCCGGCGAGGGCCTGCGCGCCCGCTACGGCGACCCGCCGCCGGCCGAGGCGGTGCAGCGGCTCGAGTTCGAGCTTGGGGTGATCGAGGAGATGGGCTTCTCCTCCTACTTCCTGATCGTCTGGGACTTCATCCGCTTCGCCAAGGAGAACGGGATCGCGGTCGGCCCGGGCCGCGGCTCGGCAGCCGGCTCGATCGTCTCCTACAGCCTCAGCATCACCGACCTCGACCCGCTCGCGAACGACCTGCTCTTCGAGCGCTTCCTCAACCCGGGTCGCAAATCGATGCCGGACATCGACATCGACTTCTCGGTGCGCGGCCGCGAGCGGGTGATCCGCTACGTGGCCGAGAAATACGGCCGCGAGTCGGTCGCCCAGATCGTCACCTTCGGCAAGATGGCGCCGCGCGCCGCCACCCGCGACGCGGCGCGGGTGCTCGGCTACGACTACGGCACCGGCGACCGACTCGCCAAGCAGATCCCGGAGCCGATCCTCGGTCGCAACCCCTCCTTCGAGGAATGCCTGAAGCCCGGGCAGGAACTGAAACAGACCTACGACTCCGAGCCAGACGCGAAGAAGATCCTCGACGTGGCCCAGGGGCTGGAGGGGATCATCCGCAACAACTCGATCCACGCCGCCGCGGTGGTGATCGCCGATCGGCCGCTGCAGGAGATCGTGCCGTTGCAGCTCGCCGAGGACCGCGGCGGCGGCGCCGCCAACGGCAACGGAAACGGCGGCGCCAAGGGTGAGCGCCAGTACAAGGTCGTCACCCAGTACTCGATGGGGCCGATCGAGGAGATCGGGCTGCTGAAGATGGACTTCCTCGGCCTGCGCAACCTCGACGTGATCGAGGACGCGGTTGAGATCGTGCGCCGCTCGCGCGGGGTCGAGCTGGACATCGCCTCGATCCCGATGGACGATGCCAAGACCTTCGAGATGCTCTCGCGCGGCGACGGCACCGGCGTCTTCCAGCTCGAGTCCGAGGGCATGCGCGACGCGATGAAACAGGTGCAGCCGACCGAGTTCGACGACATCGTCGCCCTCGTCTCCCTCTACCGGCCGGGGGCGATGAAGTACATCTCCACCTACGCGAAGGGCAAGCGCAATCCCGCCTCCGTCACCTACCCGGACGAGCGCCTGCGGCCGATCACCGAGCCCACCTACGGCTGCGTTCTCTACCAGGAGCAGCTGATGGAGATCGCCAAGCGGATGGCCGGCTTCAGTCCGGCCGAGGCCGACGACCTGCGCAAGGCGATCGGCAAGAAGAAGCGCGACCTGATGGCGACGATGAAGGCCAAGTTCCTCGAGGGGATGGAGGCCTCCGGCACCGCGGCCAAGGTGGCGAAGGACATGTGGTCGCTGATGGAGGCGGCGGCCGACTACTCCTTCAACAAGTCGCACGCCGCCTGCTACGCGCTGATCGCCTACCGCACCGCCTACCTCAAGGCGAACTACCCGGCCGAGTACATGGCAGCGGTGATCTCCTCGGTGATGAACACCAAAGACAAGGTCCCGTTCTTTGTCAACCGCTGCGAGGAGATGGGGATCGAGGTGCTGCCGCCCGACGTCAACTCCTCCGGCCACGATTTCGTCGTCTCCGAGAAGGCGATCCGCTTCGGCCTCGATGCCGTGAAGAACGTCGGCCACGCCGCGGTCGAGGCGATCCTGCGCGCCCGCGAGGAGGCGCCGATCGACTCGATCTGGGACTTCTGCGAGCGGGTCGACGCCCGCGCCGTCAACAAACGGGCGATCGAATGCCTGATCAAGTGCGGCGCCCTCGATTCGACCGGCGCCACCCGCAAAGGAATGCTGGAGACGCTGCCGGCGGCGCAAGGGGCGGGGCAGAAAGCGCAGGAGGACGCCCAGCTCGGGCAGGGCTCGATCTTCGACTTCGGCGACGGCGCCGAGGGCGGGGGCGCGACCTCCCAGCACCGGCCGCCGCTGCCGACCGGGGAGTTCGACCGTCGCGAGCTGCTGGCGATGGAGAAGGAGACGCTCGGGACCTACCTCTCCTCGCATCCCCTCTCGGAGGTGCGCGACGCCCTCCGCGCCAGGGTCGACTGCACGCTGGCGGAGCTGAGCAACAAGCCCGACGGCGCCTGGGTGACGGTCGGCGGGATCGTCGCCGAGTGCAAGAAGATCCGCACCAAGAGCGGCAGCCAGATGATGTTCGCCACCCTCGACGACGTCGAAGGCCAGGTCGAGATGCTGGTCTTCAAGGCCGACCAGGCCGAGAGCGCGACCGTGATCGCCCCCGACGCGGTCGTCCTCGTCCGCGGCCGCATCGACCACAAGGAGCGGGGGGAGACGAAGCTGGTGGTGCAGGAGGCCGAGCGCTTCGAGCCCGACGGCGAGGAAATCGCCCGCGCCAGCGCCGCCGCCAGCGCACCGGCGGAGCCGCTGAAACTGAAGACCGACGCGGCGACGCTCGAAAGCCCGGGCTTCTTCGACGACCTGAAGGCGGTGCTGGAGCACCATCGGGGGGAGGCGCCGGTCTACCTCGCGATCGTCGACGGGGAGGGGAGCACACGGGAAATGCGGTTGGGCGACGAGTTCCGCGTCCGCCACTGCAACGGGCTGCTGGCGGAGCTGGAGCCAGTGCTTCGCGCCACCGCCATGGCTGCCTGAACCCCTCCCTAAACTCTGTTCATGCCGGCTACGCGTGAGAGGACCGGAGAGTGCCGTCAGTGTCGCTCCTTCTGCGACAAGATGGTCGAGCCGCGCGATTGCGTCGAGCTCGGTTGCCGTTTCCTCTACAGCCATATCGACGCGCTCACGGGGATCCAGTACGTCGGCTGTATGCAGGAAGTCTTCGGCGCCAACGTCGAGCTGGAGGCGGTGCGCCAGCCCGGAGGCTTCGGCGGCGTCAAGATGACCGGCCACCCCTTGCCGCATTGCCCGTTCTCGGTCGAGCGGGCCTACGAGGGGCTGGGGGAGGGGCACGAGTGCGTCAATCGCCGCTTCTTCGACGCCTCCGATGGCGGTCCCGAGGGCCTGCGCGCCTTCGACCTGCGCGACATCGACGCCCCGCTCGCGTAAGAGGCCGACATCGTTCCATGTAGGATCCGGGTCTATGAATGAGACTTCGGCAGTGGCAGACGCGGCAGAGGACCTGGTGGCTGAGGTGACCGGAAACGACGGCGCCAGCCCCGAGGGCCCCAAATTCACCCTCGAGCTGAACCAGGATCAGAAGGACATCAAAGAGTGGGTGCACGGCTTCGCGGAGGGTGTGGTTCGGCCCGCCGCCGAGGAGTGGGACGAGCGGGAGGAGACCCCCTGGCCGGTGATCCAGGAGGCGGCCAAGATCGGCCTCTACAGCTTCGAAGCCCTCGGCCAGTTCTTCGCCGACGAGACCGGCCTGACGCTGCCGATCGCCAACGAGGAGCTGTTCTGGGGCGACGCCGGCATCGGCATGGCGATCATGGGCACCTCGCTCGCCGTCGCCGCGATCTTCGGGCAGGGAACCCCGGAGCAGATGGGCGAGTGGATCCCGCAGTGCTTCGGCGACGCCGAGAACCCCAAAGTCGCCGCCTTCTGCTCCTCGGAGCCCGACGCCGGCTCCGACGTCTCGGCGATCCGCACCAGCGCCAAGTACGACGAGGCCACCGACGAGTGGGTGCTGAACGGCCAGAAGG
Source organism: Solirubrobacterales bacterium (assembly GCA_036392975.1). GTDB lineage: Bacteria > Actinomycetota > Thermoleophilia > Solirubrobacterales > 70-9 > VRUE01. The sequence goes on from DASVWY010000220.1 coordinate 8,917, forward strand.
CCTGGGCGACCAACGGCGGCATCGCCGACGTCCACGTGGTGATTGCCACGGTCGACCGCGAGCTGCGCTCGCGCGGCCACGCCGCCTTCGTCATTCCGCCCGGCACCAAGGGCTGCGAGCAGGGGGCCAAGGTCAAGAAGCACGGCCTGCGCGCCTCCCACACCGCCGACGTCCACCTCGACGACTGCCGCATTCCAGGCTCCTGCCTGCTGGGCGGCAAAGAGAAGCTCGATGAACGGCTGGCCCGCGTGCGCGAGGGCAAGCGCTCCAAATCGCAGGCGGCGATGCAGACCTTCGAGGCCAGCCGCCCGACCGTCGGCGCCCAGGCGGTAGGGATCGCCCGCGCCGCCTACGAGTACTCGCTCGAGTACGCCAAAGAGCGCCAGCAGTTCGGTCGCCCGATCATCGAGAACCAGGCGATCGCCTTCGCCCTGGCCGACATGAAGATGGAGATCGACGCGGCCCGGCTGCTGGTCTGGCGCGCCGCCTGGATGGGCCGCAGCGGCCATGGCTTCGAAAACGCCGAGGGCTCGATGTCGAAGCTGAAGGCCGGCGAGGTCGCCGTCTGGGCCACCGAGCGGGCGATCCAGATCCTCGGCGGCAACGGCTACACCCGCGAGTTCCCGGTCGAGCGGATGCACCGCGACGCCAAGATCTACACGATCTTCGAGGGCACCTCCGAGATCCAGCGCCTGGTCATCTCACGCGCGATCTCCGGTATGCAGATCAGGTAGCTCCGCGAGTTTGACGGCGGGAGAAACGGGGGCCGCGCAAGCGGCCCCCGTCGCCGTGGGTTGGCCGCCCCAGCCCCGGGACGGAACCCCGGTCGTCCTCCGGGCGAATTGCTGTCGCACGCGCTCCGCGCTTAGCGACGGAGGATGAGCGCGGCTCCGCCGCGCAGAAGACAGATTGCATATCGCGGCCTTCGGCCACATTCGCCCGGAGGACGACCGGGCTTCCTTTCACACGAGCTTCGGCCCCGGCAACTGCGATCTAGTAGCAGGAAAAGTCTTCGGTGCTCACGCGCACACGTCCCGAGCGCAGTTGCTTCGCCCGCAGTCCGACCGTGCAGGATTCGGTGGTAGGGGTGTCGTAGAAATCTCCAGTAACCGGGTCGAATCCACAGCCGACGCAGCCTTTCGGGTTTTCGCGGGTCCACTCCGCGCGTGCTGACCAAGTGAGATCACCCAGCCTGTACATCACCGTGACCTGGGTTACGGTCCCTGCAAAGTTGTTGGCCGCCGACTGAACCACGCGTTTAGCCTTCGCATAGGAGAGGCGAGGCTGGGATGCCGCGGGAGCGAGACTCGTCAGGGCCAGCAGTCCTGCCAAGACCAGGATTGCAGCGAGGGTCTTCCGGGACAAGCCGCTGGGCATCACGGGAGACCCTATATATGAACGAGGGCTTGCGTGTCTGGGTCATCCTGTGAGCCTGCCGAGAGCGACGGCGATTCGCTCTCTCGGGAATGTGGCCGAAGGCCGCGATATGCAATCTGGTGGTTGCGCGGCGGTAGCCGCGCTCTGACATCGTCGCTAAGCGCGAAGCGCGTGCGACAGCAATTCCCGGGAGAGGGGATCGCCGTCGCTTACGCCTGGCGCTGTTTCAGGCCTGCTTTGCGAAGGCGCTTGGCGGCTTGGACTTCCTTGCGGTCGGCGCCCTTCTTGTTCGGACCCGGGGTCTCAAGCGTGGCCGGCAGGCCCTCGAAACGGGGCTCGGAGAGGAAGGCGGCCAGGCCTCGTTTGCCCATCTCGCCCTGGCCGACGTTGGCGTGGCGGTCGCGGCAGGAGCCGAGCGGGGCGGCGGCGTCGTTGACGTGGACGCAGCGGAGGCGCTCTAGGCCGACCTTCTCATCGGCTTCGTCCAGGACCGAGGCGAGATGGGCGGCGTCGGTGATGTCGTAGCCCTGGACGAAGAGGTGGCAGGAGTCGAGGCAGAGGCCGAGGCGGTCGCCGGCGCCGGCCAGCTCGATCAGCTCGGCGGTCTCGTCGAAGTCCCTTCCCAGTAGGCCTTTGTGGCCGGCGGTCTGCTCCAGCAGGAGTGGGCAGCTCTCGCTGTCCGCCAAGGCGGCGGCGATGACCTTGGCGGCGCGCTTCATCGAGGGGCCGTGCGGCTCGCCTTTCTGGGCGCCGGGGTGGAGGACGACGCCGGCGGAGCCGATGCCGTCGCCGGTCCGCAGCGCGTGGGTGAGGGAGGCGAGCGACTTCTTTCGCATCTCGGCGTCTTTGGTTGCGCAATTGATCAGGTAGACGGCGTGGATCACGACCGCTTCGATTGGCGAGGCGGCCATCGCCTCGCGGAAGGCGGCGAAGTCGTCGGGGCCGAATCGGGTCGGCCGCCACATCCGTGGGCTCTGGTTGAAGATCTGGATCGATTCGCAGCCGAGCTCGGTGCCGCGCCCGATCGCCGTCGCCAATCCGCCCGAGGTGGAAACATGCGCGCCGATCAGCATCGTGTCCGCCGACTCTCCTATCCGACTGAGGTTCGCTCCCTCGCCGACCGGTGTCCTTCACATCGGCGGCGCGAGGACGGCACTCTACAACTGGCTCGCGGCGCGCCGCGGCGGGGGAGCGCTGGTGCTGCGGATCGAGGACACCGACCGCGAGCGTTCGACTGAGGAGAACGTCGAGCAGATCCTCGACGCGCTGCGGTGGCTGGAGCTGGACTGGGACGAGGGGCCGATCTCGCAGGCCTCGCGCGCCGACCGCCACGAGGCGGCGCTGCAACAGCTGCTCGACTCCGGCGCCGCCTACCGCGACACCGCGACGGCCAAGGACGTCGAGGCGTGGAAGGCTGAGCACGGGGCCGATCGCGGCTATCGCGGCGAGCCGAGCGAGGGGTCCGGCGCCGCGATCCGGCTGCGGGTTCCCGACGAGGGTGAGACGGTGGTCGAGGACCTGATCCGCGGCCCGGTTCGCTTCCCCAACCGCAGCTACGACGACTTCGTCATCGCCCGCGGCGACGGCTCCGTCCTCTACAACTTTGCCGTTGCGGTCGACGACGCGGAGATGGATATCACCGAGGTCGTCCGCGGCGACGACCACCTCTCGAACACGCCGAAGCAGCTGCTGGTCCTGCGCGCGCTCGGGCACGAGGCGCCCCGCTACGCCCATCTGCCGCTGCTGCATGGCCCGGACGGGCGCAAGCTCTCCAAGCGCCACGGCGCGGCCTCGGTGCAGGAGCTGCGCGAGGCCGGCTACCTGCCGGCGGCGGTGCGCAACTACCTCGCGCTGCTGGGATGGGGCGCCGACGACGACGCGACCCTGATCCCGACCGAGGAGCTGGTCGAGCGCTTCCGGGTCGAGGACGTCGGCCGGGCGGCGGCCATATTCGACGAGAAGAAGCTGCGCTGGATGAACGGCCGCTACATGCGCGAGCTGCCGATCGACGACTACACCGAGGCGGTGGCGCGGCATCTCGGGCGCCCCGCCGACCAGCGGCTGCGGGCCGCTTGCGAGATCGTGCAGGAGAAAGCGCAGACGCTGGCCGAGGTCTGGCCGCTGATCCGCTTTCTCTTCGAGCCGCCGCTGGAAGACGAGAAGGCCTGGCGCAAGGTGATGAAGGACGGCGCTCTCTCGTCGTTGGAGGCGGCGCGGGGTGCGCTCGGCTCCACCGAGGGATTCGACAGCGCGGCAGTCGAGGCGGCGCTGTCGCCGCTGCCGGAGCGGCTTGGCGTCAAGCCCGGCAAGGTCTACCAGCCGGTTCGCGTCGCGATCAGCGGCGGCACCGTCTCGCCGGGGATCTTCGAGTCGCTGGCCGCGCTGGGGCGCGAGGAATCGCTGCGGCGGATCGACGCCGCGATCGAGCGTCTCCGCCCCTGAGCGGACAACCGAGGCTCCCGCGGGCTGCCGGAGCGGACAACGAAATGGCAACTGGACCCAACTAATGGGGAGGGAACGGCTAAACCGTGCGTCCTCTGGTGCCGATGAGCTTGGCGGAGCCAGTCGTCCATGTCCACGAAGCCACAATCCAACGGAAAGGTGCGCAAGGCCGATGCGCAGCCGAGCCGCGCCGGCGCACCGGCCCCAGGTGCCCGCCTCGCCTCCGCCTTCGAGGCCGTCGAGAAGTTCCCGGCCCTGATCGAGTCGCGTGCCCGGGTGATGAAGGCGGCGACGGCCGAGACCTCGCAGATGGGGGAGCTCGTGGAGGCGGTCGAGGCCGACGTCTCCCTGGCGATCTCCGTCCTTCGCTACGCCAACCGCGCCAGCGGCGGTGGCAGCATCGGCGGCATCCCCGCTGCGATCGAAACACTGAAGCCCTCCGGGGTGCTGGCGATCGCCGGCACCTCCCCCGTCTTCGACTTCTTCGAGCCCAACGGCGGGTGGGAGATGCGGCCCGAGCAGGTTCGCGTCCACGCGCTGGCTACCCAGCAGGCAGCCGAGCGGATCGGGCGGACGATCGGTTGGACCGAACGCGACGAGCTGGCCGTGGCGGCCTTGCTGCACGACATCGGGCGGCTTGTCGTCGGCAAGCTCCACCCCGGCCGCCGCACCTACTTCGACGCGGCCTCCCGCACCCCAGAGCAGCGGATCCGCGAGGAACGCGATCAGCTCGGCATCGACCACGCCCTGGTCGGCGGCGTCCTGGCGCGACGCTGGAACCTGCCGCAGCGAATCGCCGTCGCGATCGAGCGCCACCACGCCGAGGACGCCGATGGCCTGGCGGCGATCGTCGCCACCGCCGACATGGTCGCCCACTACGCCCAGGGCGAGGCGGTGACCGCCGAGCGGCTGCGGGCGATGGCACAGCGCTGCGGCCTCGGCCCGGAGCAACTGCGCGAACTGCTCTACGAGCTGCCCTACCCGCGCGACGGGGGCCGGCGCGTCACCGAGCCGTGCCCGCTCTCGGCCCGCGAGCTGGACGTCCTGCGCTTCCTCTCGGAGGGGATGGTCTACAAGCAGATCGCGGGCGAGATGCAGCTCTCGGTCTCGACCATCCGCACCCACCTGCACAACGTCTACGGCAAGATCGGCGCCGTCGACCGCGCCCAGGCCGTGCTCACGGCGCGCGACCGGGGCTGGATCTAACTACTCGATCAGCGACTCGCGCAGGGCGATCGCCACCGCGTGGGTTCGGTTCCTGGCGCCGAGCCGCGCCAGCGCGTTCCTGGTGTGGGTCTTGACCGTTTCCTCGCTGAGGTCGAGCTCTTTCGCCGCGGCGGTCGTCGAGCCACCGTTGGCGAGCAGTTGCAGGATCTCGCGCTGACGGCGGGTCAGCTTGCCGCGACTTCCGCGCGGCGGCACCGCCGGATCGACGAAGCGCTCCTGCGCGAGCGCCGCCCGGGTCGCCTTCAGCAGGTCCTCGGCGGCGGCGGTGCGGGCGACGTAGGCGCTGGCCCCGGCCTGCAGGGCCCCGCTGGCGATGTGGCGCTCCGGCCGCTCGCCGTGAGCGACGATGCCGATGCCCGGCGCTGTCCGGCGCAGTAGCCGGATCGTCTCGTTGCCACCCAGCGCGCGGTCCGCATCGGTCGGCGCCCGGCGCAGATCGACGATCGCGACGTCGACGCTGCCGACGTCGCGGATCAGCTCGATTGCCTCGTCGCGAGTTTCGCTTTCCTGCACCTCGAAGCTGTCGGCAAGGGTCTCGCGGACACCGATGCGCACCAGCGGGTGCCCGTCGATCACGAGGCATTGTGGTCGAGACGAGCCCAAGGAGCGATCCTACCCAGCCGGTCCGCGGCGTGCGGTAGAAAGGTCGACGTGATCTCGATCACTTCGAAGTCTCGCTATGCGGTTGTGGCGATGGCCGAGCTGGCGCGCTCCGGCGACCGCCCGGTGCCGATCAAGGAGCTGGCCGAGCGACGGGGGATCCCCGAGCAGTTCCTCGAGCAGCTCTTCTCGACCCTGCGCCGGGGCGGCCTGCTGACCAGCCACCGCGGCATGAAAGGCGGCTACACCCTCTCGCGCTCGGCCGAGGAGATCACCGTGCTGGAGGTCGTCCAGACCCTCGACGGCAAAGTCGGCCAGGAGGCCGACGAGGCCGGCGGCATCTGGGCAGAGGGCGTCACCGCCCTGCGCAAGGTCTTCGGCCAGACCACGATCGCCGCCGTCGCCCGCCGCGAGCTCGAAGAGGCCGACGCCGGGATGTACTTCATCTAAGGGTTTGGTTGCCGGGTAAGATGCTATCTTACTTCGGGTGAAAACGAGAGTGTCCACGAAGGGCCAGATCGTCCTTCCGGCTGAGTTACGACAGCGCGACGGCATCGAGGCGGGGCAGGAGTTCGAGGTCGAACGAGTCGACGCAGAGGAGTATCGGCTGCGGCGAATTGCGTCGGCTCCGAACCAGGGCTTGGTCGACTGGCTGCTCGCCTGTCCGCAGAAGGGCTATTTCGTGCCGATCGAGTCGGAGTCGACCGACACGCTTTGAGCTTCCTGGTCGACGCCAATGTCCTCTCGGAGCCGACTAAGCCCGATCCCGACCCCCGGGTAGTCGAGTGGCTGCGGCGAAATGAGCGCTCGCTTACGGTCGATCCCATCGTCCTCGGCGAGATCCGCTTCGGCATCTTGCTCCTGCCCCGGAGTGCCCGCCGTTCCAGTCTGGAGCGATGGTTCGAGCAGGGTGTCTCCCGATTTCAGTGCGTCCCCTGCGATACGGCAGTCGGTTTGCGCTGGGCGCAGCTGCTCGCCGACTTGCGCCGGCGTGGTCGTCCGATGGCGATCAAAGACAGTCTGA
>DASVWY010000221.1:0-2174 GCA_036392975.1 Solirubrobacterales bacterium
GCAGCAGCTGCCGGCGACCTCGTCCGGAATCCAGACCGGCAGGCCCGCCCGGCGCGAGACCTCGACCATCGCCTCGACCGGCGAGCCGGCGAAGATGCGGTTGGTGCAGGAGGGGACGTAGACGGCGGCGGCGCCCTCGCGGCGCGTCATGGGCAGTGCCGAGCCGGCCCCGGGAAGCCCCTTGCCCCGCTTCGTCCGCCGCGCCAACGGGCCGCCAACCCGCAGCGCGGCGCGCGAGGCGCGTTCCACCGCTCCCCAGCGCTTCGCCGTCGCCAGCGCCAGCGCTTCGGCGCGCTCGGTATGGCGTTCGGTCCGCAGTTCCTTGACCAGCTTGCCGGTGTCGATCCCCACCGGGCAGGCGAGCTGGCAGGAGCCGTCGGCGGCGCAGGTCTCCATCGAGTCGTACTCGTACTCATCCAGCAGCGCCCGCTGCACCGGCGACCCCGCCGGCTGGCGCGCCATCTCGCGGCGCAGCACGATCCGCTGCCGCGGCGTCGTCGTCAGGTGGCGGCTGGGGCAGACCGGCTCGCAAAAGCCGCACTCGACGCAGGTGGTGGCCGACTCCTCGATCGGGGGCGTCGTTTTCAGGTTGCGCAAGTGAACCCCGGGGTCGCGGTTGAGCACGACACCCGGCGCCAGCACCCCGTCGGGGTCGGCGAGCTGCTTCACCCGCCACATCAGCTCGGTCGCCTTCGGACCCCACTCGCGCTCGACGTAGGGAGCCATGTTGATGCCGGTGCCGTGCTCGGCCTTGAGCGAGCCGTCGTACCTGCCGACGATCAGCTCCACCAGCTTCGCCATGAACGCCTCGTAGCGGTCGAGGTCCTCCTGCTTGGCGAAGTCCGGCGTCAGCATGAAGTGGAGGTTGCCGGCGGAGGCGTGGCCGGCGACGCCGGGCAGGAAGCCGTGCTCGCCGAGCAGCGCCTGCAGGTCGCGGGCGCCCTCGGCGATCCGCTCGGGCGGCACGCAGACGTCCTCGACGATCAGCGCCGTGCCGGGCAGCCGCAGCCGCCCGATCAGGCCGTGCAGCCCCTCCCGCACCCGCCAGGCCAGCTCGATCTGCTCGGGGTCCCGGGTGAAGGCGAGCGGGCGGATCGTCTCGTGGGCGGCGAGGATCTCCTTGGCCCGCGCCACCCGAGCGTCCAGCTCGGCCTCGCTGGCGGCGCCGTACTCGACCAGCAGCACCGCCGACTCCGGCGGCAGCTCCTTCCACTCCTCCGGCGCTCCGACCATGTTCCAGGCGGCGGTGATCAACGCCGGCGCGACCATCAGCTCGACCGCGGTGGCGCCGGAGTCGACGAAGTGCCTGACCGGCGCGATCGCCTCGTCGATGCCGGGGAAGTGGATCCAGGCGGTCGTCGTGCGGGCCGGCAGCGGCACGGTCTCGAAGACGGCCTCGGCGACGAAGCCGAGCGTCCCCTCCGAGCCGACCAGGAGGCGACGGAAGATCTCCAGGGGCTCGTCGGCATCGAGGAAGGCGCAGAGCCGGTAGCCGGTCGTGTTCTTGATCGCGAACTTGCGGCGGATCCGCTCGCTCAGCTCGGCGTCGGCGCGGATCTCGTCGCGGATCGCGGCGAGGCCCGCGACCAGCTCGGGCTCCGCGGCGGCGAAGCGCTCCGCCGCGTCGGGAGCGGCCGTGTCGATCGTCGTCCCCGAAGGGAGGACGAAGGTCAGCGCGCGGACGGTCGAGTAGGAGTCGTGGACGACGCCGCAGCGCATCCCGCCCGAGTTGTTGGCGATGACGCCGCCGACGGTGGCGATGTCGGTGCTGGCCGGATCGGGCCCGAGCTTGCGTCCGTGCGGAGCGAGGACGCGGTTGGCGTGGCCGAGCACGGTGCCGGGCTTGACCCTTGCCCGGGCGCCGCCGCCCTCGACCGCGACGCCGCGGAAGTGGCGTCGCACGTCGACCAGGATGCCGTCGCCCTGGCCCTGGCCGTTGAGGCTGGTGCCGCCGGCGCGGAAGACGACCGGGACGCCGGCCTGGCGACCGTAGGCGAGCGTTTTGGCGACGTCGGCGGCGTCGCGGGCCATCACCACCGCCTTGGGGAAGAGGCGGTAGGGGCTGGCGTCGGAGGCGTAACGGACGATGTCGCTGACGCGAGCGAGCACCCGATCCGGGCCGAGCAGCGCCTCCAGCTCACGGCGCAGCGGCTGCGGGGCGCCGCCGGCGAGCT
>DASVWY010000222.1:0-6751 GCA_036392975.1 Solirubrobacterales bacterium
GAAGGCTCCTTCGGCAGCTACGCCTCCTCGCCGGTGATGAGCAAAGGCGTCGTCTACTCACAGGACCTGGCCTCGAACGTGCAGGCGATCGACCAGGCGAGTGGCGAGGTGATCTGGACGAAATCCTACGAACTTCCCAACCTCGGGCCGAACGGGCTCGCGGTCGCCGACGGGCGCGTCTACGGCGCCACCCCCACCGCGGCCTTCGCGCTCGACCAGAAAACCGGCAAAGAGCTGTGGTCGGTCACCCTCACCCGCAACGAAAAAGAGGGCATCAACATGGCGCCCGGCTACAACGACGGCACCGTCTACGTCTCGACGACGCCAACCAACGCCGCCTCGCTATACGCGGGCGAAGGGGTCGGCATTCTCTGGGCGCTCGACGGGAAAACCGGGAAAAAACTGTGGAAGTGGAACACCGTCCCCAACGACCTCTGGGGCAACCCGAAAGTCAACTCGGGCGGTGGCCTCTGGTACACCCCCGCCTTCGACGACAAAGGCTTCGTCTACTTCGGGGTCGGCAACCCGGCGCCGTTCCCGGGAACGCCGAAATTTCCCTACGGCGAGAGCCGACCGGGACCGAACCTCTACACCAACTCGATCGTCAAGCTGAACGGCAAAACCGGCAAGATGGAGTGGTACTTCCAGCTCAACCCGCACGACATCTACGACTGGGACCTGCAGGGTCCGCCGATCCTGGTCAAATCGAAAGGCAAAGAAGTCGTGCTTGCGGCCGGCAAGGTGGGTTGGGTCGTCGCCCTCGACGCCAAGAGCGGCAAGCTGATCTGGAAGAAACCGGTCGGCACCCACAACGGCCACGACAACGACGGCCTCTACGCGATGCGCGGCGAATACGAGAAGATCAAAAAAGGCACGGTCTTCCCCGGCGTGCTGGGCGGTGTGATCGCGCCGATGGCGACCGACGGCACCAGCGTCTTCGCCCCGGTCGTCAACGCCCCCGCCGAAGCGATCTCGGGCTCGGAAACGGGCGAAGGCGGCACGGTCGCGCCGAGCGGCGAAATCGTCGCCCTCGACATCGCCACCGGCCAGATCCAGTGGAAGCACAAATTCCCCACCGCGCCGGCCTACGGATCGACGACCGTGGTCAACGACCTCGTCTTCACCACCACCTTCGACGGCAAAGTCCACGGCTTCGACACCTCGTCCGGCCGTGAAGCCTGGCAGGAAACGCTTCCGGCCGGGACCAATGCCGGCATCATGGCCGAGGGCGACACCCTGCTCGCCGCCGCCGGTCTCGCGACCGCCGAAGGCCAGACGCCGCAGTTGGTTGCCTACCGCCTCGGCGGCGAGTAACGCCTCCGAAGCGCCATGTTGGCCGCCGCTACCCGCTCGCGGCGAGCCAACGGCGCTCTCATCGCGGCCCGTTTAAGCAGCGGTCGGTCACGTAGCCCGGCGCGCAGACGGTCCGCCCGCGCCATCGCTCGTTGAACGCCGCCACGAACTCACTGCAGGCCCCTTCTTCCTCGGACTTGCTCCCTTCGACGACATTCCGCTACGCCTCTCCCAGCATGGCGATCAGCCGGTCCGCGGCGGAGCGCCCGCTGCGATAAGCGCCCTCGAGGTGAGGGGCCATCAGATAGTCGCCGGCGAGGACGATCCGGCCGACGTCGGCTGACGCCGGGTTCTGGAGCGGCTCCCGGCGGAGGTAGCCGACGTCGAAGCGGGGCAGCGCCTCCTCCCAGCGCACGCCCGAGACGTGCTCGGCCTCGGCGGTCCACCCGCTTTCGGGGTCCACCGCTCGCGCCTCCGCCAGGGAGCGGGAGGCCAGCGCAGCGTCGTCGAGATCGCCGAGTTCCTCGAAGCCCTGGTTGGAGAGGCTGATCCGCATGAAGCGGGTCTCCCTTTCTGCCGCCCGTCCCTGCGGCGGGTTGACCGAAGCCAGGAGCGGCGTCGTCCGGGCGGGGAAGAGGTGGGAGGAAGGCGGGATCGCCGTCCCCGGCGGGACGCGGAAGACGGAGAGCGCGGTCTTGGAGTAGGTGACCGAGTGGAGGAAGTCGGCGAGGCGTTGGGTCGGATCGGCGATCAGCGCTGCCGCGGCCGAGGCGGTGGTCGCGCAGACCACCCCGTCGGCGGAAAGCTCGCTTTCGCCGCTGCCATCGCGCACCCGCAGCCTGCATCCTTTCTCCCCCCGCTCGAGCCGCAGCGCGGTCGTCCCGGTGCGCAGGTCGATCCCCTGCGCCAGGAGCCCGACCACGTTCTCCAACCCATCCGGAGCTCGGAAGACATGGCTTCCCTGGCGGGAGGACTTCAGCATCGCCAGGAGCACCGCCTGGCTCGTCGTCTCGAGATCCCAGTAGAGGAGTCCCTTGAGCAGAGGGCCGACGAACGCCTCGGCGGTCTCCTCGCCGACCCAGCGTCGCAGCAGCGTCAGCGCCGAGGCGTCGTCGAAGTCGGCGCCGCGCGCGAGGTGGATCGGGTCCAGCTTCCGCCAGGCGACGGCGACGGGGATCGCCAGCGCCGGCAGGCGCAGCCGGGACCAGCCGGACATCAGGCCCCCTCGCAACAGGTCGCCGGCGCCGCCGACGTCCCAGGTCGCGCCGTCCCGCGTCACCGCGGTCTTCTGGGAGAGCCCGTCGAGGTCGGCGGCGCCCCCGGCGGCCGCGATCGCCGCCAGCAGTTCCCCCGCGAAGGAAGGGACGTATTGGGCCCCGACGTCGACCCATTGCCCGCCGACCTCGATGCTCCTGACCCGGCCGCCGATCCTGGGCTCCCGCTCCAACACCGTTACCGAGAGGCCACGAGAAGCGCACCGTCGCGCTGCGGCAAGGCCGGCGACTCCCGCTCCGACGACCACGATGTGAGGCTTGGAGCTCGAGTCGGTCATAGGAGCAGGAGCGACACGATACCCCCCAGCCAGGCAACGCGGAGAAGCTGGAGCGAGCGTTCGAGTTCGTTTTCTTCCGGTCGCCTGGTCCAGAGGAGATAGGCGGAAGCAAGGGTGAGAATCACGGCGCCGACGGTGATCGCCGTCGCGTAGAGAACCGCATTCGACGCGAGCGGAGTGAGCGCCAGCGCCGCCAGCGCGGCGACGACGCACATCGCGGCGGAGCATCTGGCGCCCGCGCGCACCCCGTAGCGCGAGGCCAGGGTTCCGATCCCCGCGGCCGCATCGCCGCGGGCGTCGATCGTCGTTTTCAGGAGCTCCATCGCGAGCGAGAAGCTGAAGACGACGCCCTGCGCGGCGAACACCCTGCCGTCGAGCCCGCCGATGACGGCGCCGTAGGGAACGCAGGAGCTGGCCAGGGCAGCGACGACCAGGTTGCCGAGCAGGACCGTGTCCTTGAGGCGGCGCGAGTAGAGCCAGGAGAGCACGACGAGGATCAGCGCGAAGGGGACGAGCCGCGGGTCGGCAATCGCCGCCGCGAGGACGCCGAGCGCGGCGCAGGCGCCCGCGATCGATCTCGCCACGGGGAGCGAGACCGCGCCCGACGGCAGCGGCCGCTGCGGTTTGCTCTGGGCGTCGAGGTCGCGGTCGACGATTTCGTTGAAGGCCTGCGCGAAAGCGATCAGGAAGGCGATGCCGATCGCGGTCAAAGCGACCTCGACGACGTCGGCTCTCTCCTCGGCCAAGCGGGAACCGGTGACGCAGAGAGCGGCGCCGGCCGGCGCCGTCCGGAATCGGACCAGGTTGGCAACCCCGGCGATCCGCTCCCAAGCCCCGAGGCTCGGGCGGGCGGGGGCGAGCCGTCCGGTCTCCACTACTCGAGGGCTCCGGTCGGGTTCAGGCGCTGTCGCAACGGCCTCGCGACCGCGGCCCAGGGGAGGCCGAAGAGGACGAGCAGGAGCAGCAGTTCGAGTGCGTCCAGCCGCTCCGCGACCAAGATCAGCGGCAGCATCAGGACCAGCAAGATGTGGGCGAGGGCGACGAGCCACGATCGCTCGGGAGAGCCGGAGACACGGAGGCCCCGGAGCAAGAGGGCGATCGCCGCCAGGTCTCCCCCGAGCACGAGGGCGATCTCGAGGGTCCCGAGCGAATCGACGGCCACGGCAGCCCCGAGCAGAATGGCGGCCATCGTCAGCTGCAGCGCGACCGCGTAAGCGAGCAACCGCGGCGGCACCGCCGCTCCTCCGTTCGGAAGTGGGCGCGCTCCGAGCCAGATCGCCGTCGTCCTCGCCCCGCAGCGGTAGTCGTTCGCGAGGTCGCGCAGGGCCCCGTGAACGCCGTTGACGAGGAGGATCGTGAAGACGACGTAGGCGGCAATCCAGGCCAGGACGGCCGCGGTCTCCCCGGTGGCGGTGGCGCCGTAGACGACGAGCGCGGCCCAGCCGAGCCCCTGGACGAGGTCGGCGCAAACGGTCGCCGCGATCCTCTTTCCGAGGGCGTCGTAGAGCAGAAGGCCCGCCAGGGCGAGCGCCATCCAGAGCGTGGCCTCTCCCCCCTGGGTCGCGGCAAGGGCAAGCGCGGCGAGGGTGGCGCCGCTGGCGAACGCAGCGGTTGCTCGCACCCCCGCCTGCCCGCTCACCAGCGGGCTGCGCGCCCGCCGCGGCTGGCTGCGATCGATCCGCAGGTCGGCGATGTCGTTCCAGGCGTAGACCGAGAGGTGGAAGAAGACGGCGGCGGCGAGGACCGCGGCAAGGCGCCCAGGCGAGGCGTCCCCTTCCGCCGCCGCCACGCCGAGCAGGACGAAGATGAAGGTGGTCCCCAGGAGCGAGAGCCGGCCGACCTGGGCGACGAAGTTGACCAGCTTCGACGTGCGGCTCACTATTTGGTCCAGTTGATCAACGTGTAATCGGCGGCGCGCAGCGCCTGCAGCACGGTTCGGGTGTAGCTCCTCGCCCACTCGCGGATCGATCCCGACTCACACATCAGGGTGAAGACCTGGCGCAAGACCGTCTCGCGCATGAAGGGGTAGTGGATTGCCTGGTGGACGCCGTTGGTGTAGAGGCCGATCGCCTCGATGTGACGGCGGGCGGTGTCGAAGCCCCCGGCCGCGAGGACCGACTCGCGCAGCGCCGACTCCCCCCATTCGCCGACCCAGCGGTCCACCGCAGCCTGGTGCAGGCTGCGGATCGCGCCCAGCGCCTCGACCGCGTGCGTGGACAGGAACTCGCCATCCGCTTCGGCCGCCGGCTCCAGCGCCGCCAGCGCCAGGTTCGGACTGTAGAGGCCGACGATCGCCGTTCCCGCGATGCAGCTCCTGCGCACCTCGGGGTCCGTCTCCGCGGATGCGATCAACCGTTCGTGCACCGACATCCGCTCCCCGGCACGGCAGTAGGCGAGGCCCAGCGGGACGAAGAGGAGGTCCAGCGCGGCAAGCAGCGGGTCGCGGGCCGGCCGCCAGGCGGGCGGGCACTCTCGGAGTTCGGTGGTCAAGGCCAGGACCAGCGTCGTCCGCAGGCGGACCGACCCGGCCTCGAAGAGGCGACGCAGGGCGCCCTCCAGCGACTCGAAGTCGACAATGGCGCGGACGGCGATCGCCTGGGCGGCGAGGATGCGGAAGATCAGCACGTCCGACTCCCCGAGCTGAGCGACGTCCGCTTCGATCCGGTCGAACGGGATGGCGGGATCGAGGCCCTCGACCGCCGCACGCACCTGCTGCCGCTGCTCCGCCCGCAGCGGCAGCAGGCCGTCCTTGCCCTCATCGAAGCCGGTCGCTCCCCCGAGCACGCGCTGGGCGAAGTGGCGAGCGGCGATCGGCACCACCACCGAGCGCTCCAGGAAGGGCCGGTTGAGCCTGTTCAGGTGCAGTCGCTCGTGGAATATCCGCCGCCAGAGGGCGCTGGTCTGCTCGGCGACCTCGCTGTCGCCGCAGTTGTTGATGTAGTTGGTGATGGTGACGCTGGAGAGGACCTCCAGGAGCGGCTTCAGGGTGCGGGGCCTGTGCAGGGCGACCAGGTCCGCCAGCTCCAGCAGCACCTCGCTGGTCAACGCTGCCGGCTCGGTGTTCCAGTTCGCGTAGAGCGCGTAGGACGCGGCCATCCGCACCTCGCTGTCACCCTGGGTGATCACCTCCTTGAGCGCCTCCACCTGTTCGTCGCGATCGAGGCGGGAGATCGCCTTCAGGGCGACCAGGCGGGGGGTCGGGTCGGGCGAAAGCGCCAGACGGCAGATGAAGGGGCGGGAGTCCGGGCCCCGTGCCTTCGCGTACAGCAGCAGCGCGTCCAGCGCCGCCGCCCTCAGCGCCGGCTCGACCGCGGTCGCAAGCGCCCCGACCAGCTGCTCGAGCATCTCGCTGCGGCCCTCGGCGGCAAGCAGCTCCGCCAGCCGCCGGTACGGCCTTCCGAGCAGGACCGGGTCGGATATCTCCTCCCGCAGCCGCAGGCGGAACCCGGTGTCGATCATCGCCCGGAAGGTCGCCTCCACCAAGGTCCGCATCTCGTCCGGCGGAAGCACGCCGCGGAGGGCGGCGACATGGTCGGGGGCGTTGAGGAGGGTGTACCTCGCCTCGCCCGTCGCGAGTGGCGGGGTCTCCGTCGCCCGCGAGAGGCACCATTTCGCGATTCGATGGTGCGCCCGCGGGGCATCGACATGGAACCGGTTCGGCTCGCCGTTGGGCAGCGACGGCGAGAGCAAGAAGGCGGCGAGGGGAGCTTGCAGACCGATCAGGTCCCCTTGCAGGCGCAGGAGTTGACCGAACCGGTCGATCGCCATCCGCGCGCTGGGGGGATCCTCGTCCAGGAGGCTGGCGAGGACGTCGATCTCCAGCGGACTTCGCGCCACCGCCAGCATCGCAAACAGGTCCGCCACCGAGTCCTCCCACTCGGCTCTCCACTCCTCGTCGAAGTTCCT
>DASVWY010000223.1:0-5851 GCA_036392975.1 Solirubrobacterales bacterium
CGTCCTCGCAGACGACGAGGCTGGCAATCTCTTTGCGCTGGGGCAGCATTCCCCCACTAAGGGAGCGGAGACGAAGACTCTCCCCCCTGCGGGTCGGACTTTGCGGCAATGAGCTGCTCGGAGGGCGCAGCGGCGGGCAGCTCGAGAACGGCCGCGGCTCGTCGATCGAAAACGACACGGCAGGGCGGTACGCCGCGACGGACCGTCAGCGGTCGGCCTTCCGCGTCGAGGAAAACGATGTCGAGGGCGAAGCGCATGGCAAAGGTATGGACGCTGCGACAGCGCGGGATCAGCAGGCCGGCGCCCGCCCGCCCGCGGTCGAGGAAGGCGAGGCCGAACAGCCTGGCGCGGGCTCCCGCCGCGATCCGCACCCGCCGTCCACACACGAGTGCGACGGGTAGCCGGCGCAGGCGGCGGGCTGGCGGTGGAGATGACACCAAGAGGAAAGGCTGGTGGCCGTGGATCTCTCCCCCATCAACCGGCGTTCCTCGATGGCCTCGCCTTCATCTAGCCTGCGTCGATGACTCCGCACGGCAGAGTCGCGATCTTCGGCCCCAACCCGATGCTCTCGATCACGGTCGAGGCGCTGACCGCCGACGGCGGCGACGACATCCACCTGCACGCCGCCGGGCAGGGCGTCTGGGTGGCGCGGATGGCGGCGGAGCTGGGCGCAGATGCGCTCCTCTGCGGCTTCATCGGCGGCGAGCCCGGCGACGTCCTGCGGCCGCTGTTGGAGCAGCTGCCGATCCGGCTCTCGCTGGTGCAGACCGCGCAGGCGACCGGCGCCTACATCCAGGACCGCCGCAGCGGCGAGCGCGAGCCGGTCGCCCAGAGCGCCGCCATGCCCGCCTCCCGCCACGAGGTCGACGACCTCTTCTCGGTCGCCTGCGCCGCGGCGCTCGACGCCGACGTGCTGGCCGTCTGCGGTCCCTACCCGGACAACGCGCTGCCGCTGGAGGTCTACGGCAAACTCGTCGCCGACGTGGGCGCCAACGGGACGCCCAGCCTCGTCGATCTCTCGCCGCCGCGGCTGAACAGCGCCCTGGAGGGCAAGCCGGAGCTGGTCAAGATCAACGACTGGCAGCTGGCCTCCTACATCTCCGACTCGGTCGATGGCGAGGCGCGCCTGCGGGCGGCGGCCGAGCGGCTGCTGGAAGCGGGCGCCGGGACCGCGATCGTCACCCGCGCCGAGGAGCCGGCGATGGTCCTGCGCGGCGACGAGGCTTGGACGCTGATCCCGCCACGCTTCGAGCGCGGCGCCCGCGAGGGCTGCGGCGACTCGATGATGGGCGCTTTGGCCGCCTGCATGGCGCAGGGGCTCGAGTGGGAGGAGACGCTGCGGATCGGCGCCGCCGCCGGCGCCGCCAACTTCCTCCGCAACGGTCTCGGCAGCGCCAACCGCGACACGGTCGAGAAACTGGCGCGGCGGGTCGAGCTGCGACCGCTCTGAGCCCGCCGCGGCGCGCGGCCGGTCCGCCGCTGCCGCAACCATTGGCGACTTTTACTGCCTATAGGACGTAAAAGTCGCCAATGTCTTAGACGGCGGGCCCGAACGGGGCCTCCAGCTCCCCTCCAGCGACGATCGCCCGCGGCGCCGTCTCGCTCATCCACTCCAGGTGCGGACGCACCGCCTCGATCGTCGCCACCTCCGCGAAGGCCTCAGAGAGGTGGACCGGCCTGCCCCCGTGCGAGGAGTGGGCGTCGCTGGAGAGGACGTGGATGAGCCCGGCCTCGGCCAGCGCCCGCATTCCCGCCGCCATCCGCTCGCGCAGGAAGAAGTCGGCGGTCGCCTGGACCAGGGCGCCGGCGTCGATCAGCTCCGCGATCCGCTCGAACATGTCCTCGGAGAGGTGCCGCTCGGGATGGGCGATCAGCGAGCGGTGACCGCGCTCGGCAAGGTGGGCGACGCACCGCAGCAGGCGCTGGTCGAGCGGCCCCGGCGCGGGCTCGAGCAGGATCCAGCCGCCGCCCCCAAGCGCCACCTGCGCCAGCTCCTCCTCGCTCAGACCTTCGGCGGCGGTCGCCGCGACCTCGCCGCCGGTGAGGACGGTGACGGGGACCCCCTCGTCGCGCAGACGCCGGTTGACGGCCTCGACCCGATCCGCAACCTCGTGGATGCGGACGTCGTGGTCGTGGCGAATGTGTGGAGTCGCGCAAATTGCCTCGATCCCGTCGGCCGCGGCCTGGCGCGCCATGCCGGCGCTGTCGCGGACGTCGAGGGCCCCATCGTCGACGCCGGGGAGGATGTGGCAGTGGAGGTCGATCAAGGGGCGTTCCAAGTGCAAACGCTCATTCAGCGGCGGCCGCTCGTTTGCGCCGGGCTACGATGACAGGCATGATCCAGCACCTGCTTCCGCCTGGGCTGGCGAGGGCGGATCGGCTTCAACTCGAATGAACAAAAAGACCACCCGCAGAGGGAACTACGAGTCTGGCTCCGACTACGTGCTGGAGTACGGCGAGCTTCGCTTCGCCTTCAACGAGGAGGACTTCGGGCAGCGCGTCGAGCAGGCGGGGGTCAAACTCGGCTTCGTCCAGCAGGGCCTCAGCCGCGAGGAGCTGGACGACCTGCTCGACCTGGCCGTCAACGGCGAGATCGCCGAGCCCAGCTCCCCCCTCGGCGAGCACATCAACGCCAACTGGGAGGACCTGGTCGGCCCCGCCAACCGCAGCCTCGTCCACTGGCTGCGCCGTCTCGTCTTCCGCGGCGCCTGGCTCGACCAGCGGGTCAAGGAGGGCGAGCTGGACGTCGTCTTCGACGAGCGCACCCAGACCTTCGGCTACGTCCAGCCCGAGCGCAGCAACGAGCTGATCGAGCTCTCCCGCGAGCCCTCCTGGCGCCGCATCGCCTACCGCGGCTGAGCGCCGCCGCCGAGGAACACGGTTCGCCGCGCCACGCGTCTGCCGTCGATCTCGACGCTCATGCGAACTCGGCCCGTGCCGAAGCGCGCGAGCTCATCTTGGGGGATTCGCAGTCGCAACGACGGGCGGACAGGGAAGGGGGTGGGAGGGTGGCCTGAGAACCGCCGCCCGACACTGGCTACTCGGCCGCGACGCCGGGCGGTCAGCACGGCACGGCAGGACAGCGGGCATCTCACCGAGGCGATGCCCTGTTTGGTGATGATCGCCGGCACGATCGGCGGGGGGCCGCATTTGGCGGTGCGTGGCCCATCGGCTGGCTCGACCCGGCCGACGATCGCCACCGCCGTATTGCCGCTCGCCTCCCATATCTCCTGGCCAAAGGGGAAGCGACCCTCCAGCGTGAAGATGGTGCCGGGGCCGTAGCGCATGTCGGCGATGCGGAGATAGCCGCCGACGAACGTTGGATCGAGGACAGCGGCTTCCCGTCGACAACCTTCTGGGTTCTTGGGGTCGGTGATGCTCATGCAGCGGCCGCCGGCGGGGGTCTCACAGACCGACAGCTGCGCCTGGTCGAAGTCTCCGTCCCAGCCGCCGGTCCAGATCGCCGGCACCGGCACGACCAGCTCGTTGGCGCGCAGCGGCCCACGCACCGACGGTGGCGCCGCGAGCGAGAGATTGCCGTGCCAGATCGGGCTGAGGCCGGTTTCTCCACCGCCTGAGACCCGAAAGACCGTCTCCGCAGACGCGCCCGCGGTGGTGATTTCTCGGCCGGCGCCGAAGGGTGAGCAGGCCGAGAGGTTCGGCGCACAAACCTCCCACGACCACCGTTCCCGAATGTTGTTCACGAAGAGCATGCCGCTGCCATCGTCGTTCAGGAGCGCCTGCATTTCCACGCTCCCCGCGACAGCGCGCTCAGCGCTTTGGGCACTCGCAAGCAATGCCGCGACGATCGTCGCGACAAAGAGAGCCCGAGAGCGTCTGACCCCGGCCAAAGCCATCCCGCTGGTGACAAACATCCCGAAAGGGCGTTCGATGCGCTAACGGACTACTGCGGCCGTTCGAGCGCGGCCACGACTGTGAGCGAGCCCGAGGCCGACTGCGATGCGGTCAGCGCGGTGTCGAGCAGGGCGCGGGCGCCGTCGGCGTCGCTGTAGCTCTCGGCGAAGCGGCTGAGGGAGTCGATCAGGACGATCACGTTCTCGCCTCCTTCGGCGCGGCGGATCGCCTGGCCGATCGCGTCGTCGGCGTGGTTGGCCTTGCCGGCGGCGACGATCTCGGCCTTGGGGGCGTCGCGGCGCCAGTCGGCCAGCTCCTCGGGGGAGGGGTCGATCAGCAGCGCGATCGGGTCCGGACCCTTGGAGGCAGCCGACAGCTCGGAGGCGACTTCGCGCAGCAGGGAAGTGCAGGCCGCGCGGCCCTCGGCGTAAACGATCGACTGCCTGCCTCCGGCGGCCGGCAGCAACAGGTCGTGGATCCGCAGGCCCTTGCTGCGCCGACCCCAGCGGCGGCGACGCCGGCGGCGTTTCGGCCGCTCGCCGGGCGTCGATTCGGCGGCGGTGGCTGACTCGCTTGGCGGGGCGGGCGGCTGCTCGGGCGCGCGACCCCTCGGCTCCCGCTGGCG
Organism: Solirubrobacterales bacterium; assembly: GCA_036392975.1. Lineage (GTDB taxonomy): Bacteria > Actinomycetota > Thermoleophilia > Solirubrobacterales > 70-9 > VRUE01. Next base: position 4,481 of record DASVWY010000223.1, read on the forward strand.
ACTGCCGCCCTCGCGTGGCTCCTCTCCCCGCCTGCCACCCCTCGGCTCCTGGGAGCGGCGGCGCTGCTGGCGGCCCTCCTCGGCGGGCCTCTCCTGGCGCGATTTCTCCTGGCGGGGTTTCTCCTCGCGCCCGGCGCGGGACGGCCTCTCCTCACGGGGGCGGCGCCGGCGCCCACCTGACTCCGAGCGTCGCGCTGCGCCGGAGGCGGAACTGCCCCCGCCCCCGTCGCCGGCGAGCTTCTCGATCAGCTCGGCGCGTCCCAACATCCGGTAGCGCTCGATGCCGGCCTCGGCAGCCAGCGTGTGCAGCTCGGCGAGGTGCTTGGACTCCAGCTCGGTCTTGGTCATCGGCAGGGCAGGCTATTCAACCGGCCGCCGCGAGGCGCTTCTGAGTCAAATCGCTCAGCCATTCGCCGAACTCGGGCCGCCCCTGCCAGTCGCTTCGGAACTTCTCCGAGCCGGCGTCGGTCAGGGGGTGGTTGAGCATCTGCCGCAGCACCTTGGCGGGGGTCGTCGCGATCTCGCAGCCGATCCGCGCCGCCGCGACTATGTGCTCCGGGTGGCGGATCGAAGCGGCGATGATCTCCGACGTCATGCCGCCGGCCCGCAGCGACTCGGCGATCTCCTCCAGCACGACCGTCGAGTCGACCGAGATGTCGTCGAGCCGGCCCATGAAGCAGGAGACGTAGGTGGCGCCAGCCGATGCCGCCAGCAGCGCCTGCGTCGGCGAGAAGACGAGCGTCATGTTGACCGGGGTCCCTTCGCCGGTCAGCGTGCTGGCGACCTGCAGGCCCGCCTCGCAGAACGGGACCTTGACGACGATGTGCTCGTGCAGCTCGCGCAACGCGCGGCCCTCGTCGAGCATGCCCTGGACGTCCTGGGAGACGACCTCGGCCGAGGTCGGACCGCCGACCAGGTCGCAGATTCGCTTGATGCTCTCGCCGGGATCGCCGTCCTCCTTGGCGAGCAGCGAGGGGTTGGTGGTGGCGCCGGAGAGAACGCCCCAGGCGGCGATCTCTTCGACCTCGGCAACGTTTCCGGTATCGATGAAAAGTCTCATAGACCCAGGTTAGTGAAGGGGCTAGACGGCCGGCGCCGTGTCCGTGGCGGCCGGATCGACCCCGGCCTGCGCTGCCGCCGCGGGCCAGGCCTCGGCCTCGCGCTTGACCCGCCGCCGCGACCAGCCCAGCTCCTTTCCCATCGCCTCGGCGATCGGCCGCACGGCGTCGGCGCCGCGGAGCTGAGGCGCCACCAGGATCCCCAGTCGGGTACGCCGCAGCAGCACGTCGGCGACGCTTCGGGCCTGCTCGAGGCGGGCCGCGACCGCCGCCTCGGAGACCAGGTCGGGGCGGCCGGGGACGATCGGCCGCG
>DASVWY010000224.1:0-4617 GCA_036392975.1 Solirubrobacterales bacterium
GTAGGGGAAGAAGGGCTTGCCCTTCTTCTTCAGCAGCTCGTACTCCTCCAGGTATGCCTGCTTGTCGCTCGGCTTCATCGGCGCGGCGCGCCTCCGTTGCCCTCGACCCCGGCGTCGAGCTGGGAGACCGGCGCCGCCACCTTCGGCTTCTCCGCCCGCAGCCACGGCGGCGCCGTGGTTCCGAGCTTGACCACGAGGTAGAGGTGGGCGCCGATCAGGGCGATCAGGGCGCCCGGGATCAGCAGCATGTGGATCGCGTAGAAGCGCGAGAGCGTCGTCGCCCCCAGCTCCGGGCCGGCGCGGAGGAAGTCGCTCAGGTAGGGCCCGATCACGGGGCCGGTGCCGTTGATGTTGATGCCGACGACCGAGGCCCAGAAGGAGCGCTGGTCGAAGGGCAGCAGGTAGCCGGTGAAGGCCATCGTCATCGTCAGGATCAGCAGCACGACGCCGATCACCCAGTTCAGCTCGCGCGGGTACTTGTAGGCGCCGAAGAAGAAGGTGCGGCCCATGTGGAGGAAGATCAGGATCACCATCACGCTCGACCCCCACTTGTGCATCCCGTGCACGAACTGGCCGAGGAAGACCTCGTTGTTGATGTGGGAGATCGAGGAGTAGGCCTCGGTCGCCGAGGGCACGTAGAACATCGCCAGGAAGACGCCGGTGACCGCCTGGACGATGAAGGCGAAGAGCGTCGCGGAGCCGAGCGTGTAGAACCAGTTGGTCCCCTTCGGCACCTTGCGGTAGAGCATCCCGGTGAGGAAGCCGGAGGCGGCGGTGCGCTGGTCGACCCAGGCGAGGACGTCCGCCGGCGCTTCTTTGGCGCGCTCGCCGATCCGCTGCGCGTCGGAGGGGCGCTCGGGAGCCGTCTTCAGATCGGACGGAGCCGCACCCTTGGCGCCGTTGCCGCTGCCGGGCTTGGCCGGTTTGCGGAGCGGTGCGGGTATCAGCGAGTCGAGCTTCATGGCGGCGGGAAGGTGGAGGGTCGCGGCGGGTAGAGGTACTCCCAGATGCCGCCGGTGAACTCGCCGGGGTCGCGGGCGCGGACGGCCTCGAGCTGAGAGGTGACGCTGTAGCGGGGACCGACTTCGACCCGGCCGCTGCGGATGCGCGTCTGGAAGCGATCGAGCGGCCGCACCGGCGGGCCGCCGAGGACTTTGCCGGCGAAATCGTAGACGCCGCCGTGGCAGGGACAGATGAAGTTGCCGGCGGCCTCGACGAAACGGACCGGGCAGCCGAGGTGCGCGCAGCGGTTGGAGATCGCGATCATTTCCTTCGGGTCCTCGCCGAGCCGGCTGGAGCCTTTGCGGACGTAGGCGGTCGTCTTGCCGGCGTCGGCGATGCCCTCGGTCTCGGTGAAGACGACCTGGCGGTAGGTGTCATCGACGAAGTCCTCGACCCGGCCGACCTCCTCCCAGCGCTCCTTGCCGCGGTGGAAGATCGGCGCCACCGCGAAGCCGACGGCGGGCAGGACGATCGCGGCCCCCGCGACGCCGCCCAGGCCCTGGGCGGCGATCGTGAAGGCGCGACGGCGGGTCATCGACTCGCCCTCGAAGTAGCCGGGAGGGTTCGGCTTGGCCCGCTCCGCCGGGGTCGTCTCGGCCCCGTTCTGCTTTTCCGTTTGGTCAGCCACTATTCGCCAGGTGCTAGGGCACCGGAGTTTATTCCCTCGGCGGCGCGGCCGGCGGGAGGACGCGTTTGTGTAGCGGGGGTTAACGATCGTTTCGGCCGCGCGAGCGTGCCTGGTATAAGCAACCCCCGTGTTTTTCTCGCCGACCCAGTCGGCAGGGTCCTTGGGGAAGGAAACGAGAATCAGCGGAGGCGACGACCCCCGATGAGGTGGGCACCACGAAGGACCGGCTCGTCCGCGACCGGCGCGGATGGCAGGCGCCTGCCGCTTTCGCTCCGCCACCCCCGCACGATGCTCGCCGTCGCCTTCGTCGCGATCCTCGGCCTGGCGGTGCTCGCCCGCGGCGTCGAGGACAAGCTCCGGCCGACCTCGCTCAGCATCCCCGGCACCGAATCCTCACGCGGCAACGACCTGCTCAAGAGCCACTTCGGCGACACCGCGCCCTTCGCGATCCTGCTCCAGGGCCCGGCCGCCGAGATCGACGTTCAGGGCCCGCGGCTGATCCGCGCCCTCCGCACCGACCCCGCCGTCTCGACCCTCTCGCCCTGGGACAAGGGCAGCGTCGACCGCCTGCGCCCCGGGCCGCGCAAGGCGCTGATCATCGCCGACTTCCACGTCGACGCCGAGACCGCGGTGAAAGACACGGTGCCGCACCTGGAGGACACGCTGGCGGAGGAGATATCGGCGCCGGTGCGGGCGACGCAGACCGGCTTCGCCAGCCTCTCCCGAGCGACTCTGGAGGAGTCGGTTCGCTCGACCGAGCGCGCCGAGCTGATCGCGATCCCGTTCCTGCTGATCGTCCTGCTGCTGGTCTTCCGCTCGCCGGTCGCCGCGGCGATTCCGCTTGCCTTCGGGGCGGTGACCGTCAACGCCTCGCGCGGGGTGATCTCGATCGCGGCCGAGTGGTTCTCGATCGACGCTTTCGCGGTGACGGTCTGCGCGATGATGGGCCTGGCGCTGGGGGTCGACTACGCGCTGCTGATGGTCTCCCGCTTCCGCGAGGAGCTGGCGGCGGGGGCGGACCCGCTGGAGGCGGCGCGGATGACCCGCCACACCGCCGGCCGCACGACCGCCTTCGCCGGCTCGACCCTCTTCCTGGCGATGCTGGTGACGCTCGCCGTGATGCCGGGCAAGCTGCTGCTCTCGCTCGCCGGGACGGCGATCGTGGTGACCGGGATCAGCGTCCTCGTCGCGGCCCTCGTCGGCCCGGCTCTGCTGGTCCTGATCGGCCACAACATCGACCGCTGGCGGCTCGGCGGCAACAACGAGGGCACGCGGCTGATGGCGATGGTCGGGGCGGCGCTGAGCAAGCCGCGCCTGGCCGCCGCCCTGATCGGCGCCCTGGTCCTGCTGCTGGCGGCGCCCGTGCTCGACTTGAAGACGGGGCCGCCAAGCGCCAAGGCACTGCCCGCCTCCAACCCGGCGCGCGAGGACGCCGAGCGGATCGCCCGCGCTGCCGGGCCCGGCTGGGACGCTCCTTTTGTGGTCGTCGCCGTGGCCGAGCAGGGGCCGATCACCGACGACCGTCGGCTGGTCGCGTTGTCGCGCTCGCAGGAGCGGATCGCCGAGGACCGCGGCGTCCAGGCCGTGATCGGGCCGGGGAAAGTCGACGAGCGGGTCGAGCCGCTGCAGGAGTCCGGCAACGACCTGCTCGCCGGGCGGGGCGAAGCCAATCCGGCCAGGTTCAGGCGCCTGGGCAATCGCTTGGGCGACGCCACCAACGGCGTCGGGCGGCTGCGTTCGGGAATCGAGAAGGCGAGCTACGGGGCGGGCCTGCTCGCCTCCGGCACCGGGCGGGCCGGAGAGGGGGCGGCGTTGCTGGAAAGCGGGCTCGCCCGCACGGCGGCGGGCTCCAAGGAAGCGATCGGCGACGCCGAGCGGCTGGCCGAGGGATCGAAGCGGCTGACCGAAGGCCAGCAGCAGGCGCTGCTGGGGGCGCTCTCGCTGGAAAGCGAAGCGGGCGGCCTGTTGCGGCGGGTCCGCGACAGGGCGTTGGAGCAGGCGCGCGACTTGCGGGCGGGCCTGGCGGCGAGGGCCGCGGCCGACCCGAGCCTTGCCGAGGAGGCGCGCGAAGCCGACAGGCTGGTCGAAAGCCTGGCGCTGGCGCGCAACGACGCGCTGCGGATCGACAGCCTCGCGGAGCGCCTGCGGAAAGGCGAGTCAAGGCTGGTCGAAGGCAACAGGCGCCTGCAGGGCGGCAACGAACAGGTCGCCGAGGGCACCGAGGAACTTGCCGGAGTGTTGGAGCGGCTGCGCGGCGGCTCGGCGCAGCTGGTCGACGGGCTGAGCCGCCTGGAGGGCGGCGCCGACACGCTCGGGGAGCGCCTGGCCGAGGGCTTCCAGCGCTCGCAGCCTCTACAGAGAGGCCTGCGCAAGGCGAGCGTCCGCGTCTCGACCGGCGCCGATCGCTTCGACCGCCGGGTCGACCGGCTGCGCCGCTCCTCGCCGGGGATCTTCGACTCCGGTTACTTCGTGCTCTCCGCCCTGCAGGGCGCCCCCGACAAGGAACGCAAGCGGGTCTCGGAGATCGTCGACCTCGAGAACGGCGGCCAGGCGACGCAGATGATCGTCATCCCCCGCTACACCTTCAACACGCCGGGTTCGATCGCCCTCAACGAGCGTCTCAAGGAGGAAGCGGGAGAGCTGGCACTTGCCGCCAACGTCACCACCGGCGTCACCGGCAGCGCTGCCGAGCTGATCGACTACACCGACACGATCTCCGAGCGGCTGCCGATCATGATCGCCGTAATCTCGATCGCCACCTTTCTGATCATGGTCCTGATCCTGCGGGCGATCCCGCTGGCGGCGATCGCGGTGGCCCTGAACCTGGTCACCGTCGCGGTCGCCTTCGGCGTCCTCACCCTGCTCTTCGAGGTGCCGGAGGGCTGGCCGCTGGGCGGCCGCACCTACGTCGACGCGATCGGGGCCGCGGGAATCTTCGGGATCGTCTTCGGCCTCTCGATCGATTACGCCGTCTTCCTCTTGATGCG
>DASVWY010000225.1:0-5518 GCA_036392975.1 Solirubrobacterales bacterium
GCGCCCACCACGCCGTCAGGCGTAGAGGCTCTCCGAGGCCAGCGGCTGGGCGCGGGCGCTCCAGAGCGTGACCTCGAGGAAGACGTCGTCGCCGTAGCCCTCGAGCGCGTCGAGGGCGATCAGGGTGAAGCGTTCGCTGGAGATCGCCTCCTGGTCGACGGTCTGCGCCTCCAGCTCGGCGGTGGCGGCGACGGCGCCGCGCACCAGCGGCCGCCCCCAGACCAGCGTCACCGCTCCGGCGCGGCCGTTCTCGCCGCGCCAGCGGCCGATCACCTCGTCGTTGAGGTCGATCCGCCACTCCGGGTTGTCCTCGGCGAGGACGTCGGTGAAGTCGGCCTCGGCCCGGAAGTCCCCCGGCTCGCCCTCCTCGGGCTGGAAGTAGGAGACGTGCCCGAACAGCTCCAGCGTCCCCTCCGGCCCCTCGGCCCGCGCCGTGCACGGCACCCAGACCCGGCCGCCCCAGGCGCGCTCGGGAAACCACTCGAACTCCGCCGGGATCTCGGTTCTCTCAGGTAGGTCGCCGAGCCCTTCGCAAGCCTTCCTGAACTCAGCCGCGAGCCGCTCCGCAAAACGCCCGTGCGGAATCCCCTCCTGGCTGCTGTCGGCGATAAAGCGCGGGATCGGGCGCGGGTCGGGAGCCACGGTCGGCGCAGCCTACCCGCGCTCGGTCCGCCAACAGACGGCCGCACGGCTGGACACGCAGATGAGATTCGGATTAAGCACGGGCCGGCCTTGACACGAGCCGCCTGCGGCATGGTACAAACAGGTGAGTTCTTAGACACGGTAGGGGACGGCAGGGAGGCAGGGATGAGTCGCAGACGACGGGAGGTCGCCATCTCGACCGGCGCCGCACGCCGACGCTCGCTCGCGGTTGCGCTGCTGGCCGCTGCGGGGGCCGCGCTGCCCGCCGCGCCGGCGGGCGCCGCGGTCGGCTACGAGCTCGATCCGGTGGCGCCGACGGTTTCGCTCGGCGCCAACAAGGTTCCGCACGGTCTGGCGGTGGACCAGGCCAACCGGCGCCTGTACGTAGCGGTCCTGTTCGGCGACGTCACCACCCTCGGCCCGGGCGAAGTCAGGCGCTTCGAGAGCGACGGGACCCCGGCCGGCACCTTCACGGCGGGCGGCAACGCCTACTTCGGTGGCGTCGCGGTCGACCCGGCCACGCAGGGCTTCTTCGCCGCCGAGACGAAATTCGAATCCCAACTCGGCACGGTCGGGACGAGGCAGATGGACCCGTTCACGGCAGCCGGAGCGATGGGCACGCCGTTCCCGCTGAACAACGCCGACGCGTCGCCGAACATCGCGATCGACTCGGGCAGCAACATCTACTACCCAAGCAACACGACCAACACGGTGCAGGTCCTCGACTCCACCGGCACGGTCGAGGAAGAAATCGCCTGCACGGGATGCCCCGGCGGAGCCTTCGGCCTGCCCGTCAGCGTCGCTGTCGGCTCCGACGACGACCTCTACGTCGTCGACCTCAACCCGAACCGGGTGCTCAAGTTCGTCCTCTCCGCGGGTTCGTACGTGTACTCCTCCACCCTGCTGACGGGTGGCGGAGCCGCAGCGGTGGCGGTCGATCGCACCAACGACGACGTCTTCGTCGGCGCGCTGCCGGGAGGCATCAACTACCACGTCCTCGCCTTCGACTCCTCCGGAGTGCAGTTCGACGACTTCGGCGGCGAACTCGTCCCCAGCCCGCCGGCGCCGTTCGACTCCCGCGCCGCCTTCCAGATGGCGGTAGACGAGACCTCACGCGAGCTCTACCTGGGGACGCTGGGCTCGGTTTACGTCTTCGACCGGCTCGCCAATGCCACACCACCGTCCGTAACGGCAACCGCGGCCTCCGCAATCGACCACGATTCGGCGACGCTGAACACGACGGTGAACGCCAAAGGGCACACCGTGCTCGAATGCGAGTTCGAGTACGTCGAACAGGCCGAGTTCGAAGCGAACGGCTTCGACGATTCGGTTGCGCTTCCCTGTTCGAGAAAGCCCGGCGGTACGAGCAACGTCAGCATCAAAGCGAGCGCCTCCGGGCTCTCGCCGGTGACGCAGTACCGCTACCGGACCACCGCGACCTCCTACGCCGGCACCACGGTCAGCGGGCAGGCCACGTTCACCACGACCGAGGCGCCGCCGCCACCGCCACCTCCGACCGATCCCGTCACCCCTCCACCCGTCGAGCCGACCCCGGAAACCACTCCGCCACCGCCGGTGATCGCGGCGCCGGCGCTGACCTGCCGAAAAGGCTTCACGAAAAAATGGGTCGGCGGCAAGTACACCTGCGTGAAGAGATGCCCTAAAGGCACGATCAGGCGCCGGGTTCAGGGCAAATACAAATGCGTCAAGCGGCCGCGTCCACGTCGCGCAAATCGGCGGCCGCCCGCTCGGGCGGATAGACGTTGATGTCGACCCCGGTGCCGAACTCGAACCCTGCCTTGGTCGTGAGGCGGGGAGCGATGTCGACGTGCCAGCGGAACCGCACGGCGCCGCGCGGCGCCGTGCGGACCCAGAGGTTCAGCTCCGGCGAGCCGTCGAAGCGCTCGGCCAGCAGGCACAGCGCCCTGTGCAGCATCGCCGCGCCGCCGTCGTCGTCCTCGAAGCTCGTCGCTTCGCGGCGCGGCACGACCCGCAGCTCGTAGGGCGAGCGCGAGGCCCAGGGGCAGATCAGTGCCGCATCGTCGTCGATCGCGACGAGGCGCTCGCGGCGGCGCACCTCCTCGACCAGGACATCGCCAAGCAGGTCGCCACCCGCGGTGCGTTCGGCGTAGGCGCCCGCCCGCTCCCGCTCCCGCGCCACCAGCGCCGGCACGAAGTCCAGCGCGTAGAGCTGGGCGTGGGTGTGCGGCAGTGAGGCGCCGGCCCCGGCGCCCTCGTTGACGACGAGCTGGGCGTAGGCGGAGCCGGAGTGGGCGCGCAGCCGCTCGCGCCAGGTATCGATCGCCGCGGCAAATCGCTCCTCGCTCAGCTCGGCCATCGCGGTGACGTGCTCGGGAGCGTTGACGATCACCTCGTGGCCGCCGACGGCGGGGCGCGAAGCGAACAGGTCCGGCTGGCTGTCCCGGCGCTCCTCGCCGCCCTCCCCCAGCGCCGGGTAGAGGTTCGGCACGACCCGACTCGTCCAGCCCGGCGTGTCGGCGCCGCCGCCGCCGGGCCGCACCGCGTAGACCTCGGGCGGCGTCCGCTCCTCGCGGCCCTCGCAGAAGGGGCAGTTCTCGGCGCCCTTCTGCTCGCTCGCGGGCCGCTTGAACCCCTCCGGCCGGTCGGCCCGACCGGGAGCGAGGATCGTCCGCAGCCCGGTCAGCTGGTCGATGCGGATCTCAGGCGAGCTCACGGTCTCCTCGCCGGCGGCACGGCGGCGTCGGGGGAGCGGCTCAGGCTCTCGAAGGGGGAAGGTCGTCCGGGTCCGGCGCGGTGGAGAAGTCCGACTCCGGATCGGGCGGGGGCGGGGGCGCCGGCCTCGGCCCGGTCCTCTGCGGCGACTTCGTCCGCCCGTTGCCGCCCTGGATGAACGGCTCCAACACGTCCATCGGCAGCGGGAAGACGATCGTCGTGTTCTGGTTGCTGCCGATCTCCAGCAGGGTCTGCAGGTAGCGCAGTTGCAGGGAGGCGGGGTTGGTGCTGATGATGTCGGCGGCGTCGGTGAGCTTCTGCGCCGCCTGGTACTCGCCCTCGGAGTTGATGATCTTGGCCCGCCGCTCGCGCTCGGCCTCCGCCTGGCGCGCCATCGCCCGCTGCATCTGTTCCGGGATCTCGACGTCCTTGATCTCGACCGCGGTCACCTTCACGCCCCAGGGCTCGGTCGACTCGTCGATGATCTTCTGCAGCTCTTCGTTCAGCCGCTCGCGCTCGGAGAGCAGCTGGTCCAGTTCGGCCTTGCCGAGGACCGAGCGCAGCGCCGTCTGGGCGATCTGCGAGGTGGCGAGGAGGAAGTTCTCGACCTCGACGATCGAGCGGTTGGCGTCGACGACGCGGAAGTAGGCGACCGCGTTGACGCTGGAGGGGACGTTGTCGCGGGTGATCACCTCCTGCGGCGGGATGTTGAGGGTCACCGTCCGCAGGTCGACCCGTTCCATGCGGTCGATCAGCGGGATCAGCAGGATCAGGCCGGGGCCCTTGGTGGCGATCAGGCGACCGAGGCGGAAGACGACGCCGCGCTCGTACTCGCGCAGAACCCGCACCGCGGTGCCGAGCACGATCACCACGAAGATGGCGAGGACGACCAGGACCACTAGCGCTGCTTCCATCAGCCTGCTCCTTTCGCCGGGGACTGGGTCGGCAACTCCGGCCGGACGGTCAGGGTGAGACCGTCGACCGACTCGACGGTGACTCTATCTCCCGGGCGCAGCGGTGCTCCGTCGCCGGCCAGGCGCGCCCGCCAGAGCGCTCCCTCGACCCAGACCTGGCCCTCCGGGTCGAGCGCGGTGCGGGCCTCGGCCCGGGCGCCGATCAGCTCCTCCGAGCCGGTGCGCACGGGCTCGTCGCGGTGGGCCGCGAGGACTTTGCGGCCGACGATGTAGGCGCTGAGGAGCGAGAGCACGCCGAGCGTGATCAGGCCCGGCCCCGCCCAGTCGCTGGCGCTGGAGTCGGCGTCGACGGTCAGCGCGACGACGCCGGCGGCGATCAGTCCCAGCGCCCCGAGCGCGGCGAGGACGCCGCCGGTCGGCAGCAGCAGCTCGGCGAGCAGGATCAGGATCGCGGCCAGGGCGATGACGACGAAGACGTCCACGGGTCGATTATCCGCTTTCCGCGCCGCGTCCGAGCGCGTAGCGCTCGATGTCGGCAAGCAGCTCCGCCTCCTCGGCGTAAGGACCCTGTTTCAGGAAGACGAGCTCGCCGCGGCGGTCGTAGAAGCCGGTGTCGGGCAAACCGAGGTCGGCGCCGATGCTGGCGGCGATCTCCTCGTCGGGGTCGGTGTAGCTGGGATAGGGAACAGGCTCTTCGCGCAGGAAGGTGCGGGCGGCGTCGTCGGAGTCCTGGCTGTCGACGGCGAGGAAGGCGACCCGCTTCCCGTAGCGAGCGGCCGCGCGCTGCAAGGCCGGGAACTCGAAGCGGCAGGGGCCGCACCAGGAGGCCCAGACGTTGACCACGACGGGGTAGCCGCGCAGCGCCGCGATCCGCTCCTCGTAGGCCTCCACCCCGCCGGGAAGCAGCCGGTTCGCCTGCTCGTGCAGCGCCGCCAGTGGCGGCGGCGCACCGGCCAGGGCTCGCTCATAGTCGGGAACGGTCCCGCCCCGGTCGCTCTGGGACGAACCGCAAGCGGATAGCGCAAACGCCGCAACCAGGGCAATGAGGGCTTTGCGACCAACCATCTGCTCTCGTTGTCTACAATACGTATGTCCGATTCGCCGTATGCGGATCGCTCGAGATCGCCGGGGATGGAGAAACCACCTACTCCCGGCATCCTCGTCAACTCTTCCCGGTGGCGCGCGCGGCGCCGCCGTGGGAAGGAACCCACAGGCTCATGGCCAAGACCAGCGAAGTTGCCGCGAAGACGGCAGTTCCTTCAGGCGCC
>DASVWY010000226.1:0-3821 GCA_036392975.1 Solirubrobacterales bacterium
CGCCACCGCCCGCCGATCGAAGGCGCTCCTGGTGGTGGCCAGCGAGTAGGCGAGGTCGGTGGGGTCGAGCTCGGGGTTCTGCTCGATCTGGGAGACGAGACGGTCCGCCGACTCCCGCAAGGCCGGCTCGCTCTTGGCCGAGAGGGTGAGTGGGATCGGGGTCGGCAGGGGCGCCCGTTCGGCCCCACCGTCTGAGCTCTCCCCCGCCTCGGTCTCGACGCCCACCGATTGCGAGGCGGGCGCCTCCTCCAAGATCAGGTGCGCGTTGGTGCCGCTGATCCCGAACGAGGAGACGCCGGCGCGGCGCGGACCGCCGCCCCGCTCCCAGGGCTCGGGCTCAGCCAGCAGCTCGATCTCTCCCTGAGACCAATCGACCTTGGAGGAAGGCGCGTCGAGGTGCAGCGTCTGCGGCAAGACGCCCTCGCGCATCGCCATCACCATCTTGATCACGCCGGCCACGCCCGCCGCCGCCTGAGGATGGCCGATGTTGGACTTGATCGAGCCGAGCTTCAGGGGACGCTCGCGGTCCTGGCCGTAGGTGGCGAGCAGCGCTCCGGCCTCGATCGGGTCGCCGAGGGTGGTGCCGGTGCCGTGGGCCTCGACCGCGTCGACGTCCTTGGGCTCGAGCCTCGCGTTGGCCAGCGCCTGGCGGATCACCCGCTCCTGCGAGGGACCGTTGGGGGCGGTGAGGCCGTTGGAGGCGCCGTCCTGGTTGACGGCCGAGCCGCGGATTACGGCGAGGACGGGATGGCCGTTGCGCTCCGCGTCGGACAAGCGCTCCAGGGCGACCACGCCGACGCCCTCGGAAAAGCCGGCGCCATCGGCCGCCTCGGCAAACGACTTGCTGCGCCCGTCCGCGGCGAGACCCTGCTGGCGACCGAACTCGACGAAGACGCTCGGGGTCCAGAGCACCGTGACGCCGCCGGCCAGCGCGAGCGAGCACTCGCCCTGCCGCAGCGCCTGGGCCGCCAGGTGCATCGCGACCAACGAGGAGGAGCAGGCGGTGTCGATCGTCATCGCCGGCCCCTCGAGACCGAGCGTGTAGGAGATGCGCCCGGAGAGCACGCTCGCGGCGCTGGCCGTCAGCCCGTAGCCCCTCAACGTCGCCTCGACACCCCCGTACCCGCTCTGCCCGGCGCCGGCGAAGACGCCGGTCTGGCTTCCTCGCAGCGAGTCCGGATCGATGCCGGCGTCCTCCAGTGCCTCCCACGTGGCTTCCAGCAGCAAACGCTGCTGGGGGTCGGTGGCAAGTGCCTCGCCCGGCCCGATCGCGAAGAACGGGGCGTCGAACTCGGCGATCGCGTCGACGAATCCCCCTTCGCGCGTGAAGTGAGAGCCGGGGTCGAAGTTGAAGCGCTCCAGCTCCCAGCCCCTGTCGTCGGGGAAGGAGGCGATTCCGTCGGACCCCGAGGCCACCAGCTCCCACAGCTCCTCTGGCGAGTTGGCCCCACCGGGATAGCGACAGCTCATGCCGACGACCGCGATCGGCTCGTCGGAGGCGGTCGCCCGCAGGAGAGCCGGCGTCCCCACATCGCTCTGAAGCGCTTTCGCCAGCAGGTGAGAGGCAAGAGCGGCCGGGGTCGGGTAGTCGAAGACGACCGCCGCGCCGAGGCGGAGGCCGGTGGAGGCGGTCAACCGGTTGCGCAGCTCGACCGCCGCAATCGAGGTGAAGCCGCTCTCCTGGAACGCCCGCTCGGGGTCGACGTCGGCGCCGGAACCGTGCCCCAGCACGACGGCGACCTCAGCCAGGACCAGGTCGAGCGCCAGCCGCTCCCGCTCGGGCTCCGAGAGGGTGCCCAGCCTGGCGGCCAGGGAGCCCGGGGCGGCGCGACGGCGCGGCTTGACGCGCACGAGCCCCCGCAACGGCGCGGCAAGGGTCTCGCCGGCGGCTTGCGCTCGCAGATCGGCGACGTTGGGACGGATCGCCAGCGGCAGCGGCTCGTCGCTGCCCAGCGCCGCGTCGAAGAGCGCCAGCGCCTGCTCGTCGCTGATCAGCCCGACCCCGCTGCGCCCCATCCGCTCCAGATCCTCCGCCTCGACGCCCGCGGTCATCTCGCCCGTCTCCCCCCAGAGCGCCCAGCTGAGCGACATCGCTGCAAGGCCCTGGGCTCGACGCCGGTGTGCGAGACCGTCGAGGAAGGCGTTGGCCGCTGCGTAACCACCAAGCCCGAAGCCGCCGATCACCGAGGAGATCGAGGAGCAGAGAACGAAGGCGGCCAGGTCGAGCCCTTCGGTCTGCTCGTGCAGGTGCCAGGCCCCGCTCACCTTGGGGGCGAAGAGGCGCTCTACCTGGTCGGCCGCGATCTCGGCGATCGGCGCCGCTTCGTGGATTCCGGCAGCGTGGATGACAGCCCCAAGCGGATGCTCGCTGGAGACCGAGTCGAGCAGTGCGGCAACCTGCTCACGATCGGCGACGTCGCAGGCAACGACCGAGACCTCGGCGCCCAGCTCGCGGAGATCGTGCTCCAGCTCCGCCGCCCCGGGCGCCTCAGGCCCGCTGCGACTGACCAGCAGCAGGCGCCGCGCGCCGTGCTCGGCGGCGATGTGACGAGCGATCAGGGCGCCGATGCCGCTGGTGCCGCCGCTGACGAGGACCGTTCTGCCGGGATCGAAGACGGATGACCCGTCCTCCCCGCTCTCCGCGTCGGCGCCGGCTCGCACCACGCGCGGAACCAGGACCTCTCCCTCGCGCAGGGCTAACTGGGGCTCGCCGCTGGCAAGCGCTCCGGGAAGGGCCTGCTCGGATGCCTCGCTGCCGTCGGTGTCGACGAGGACGAACGACTCGGGCCGCTCCAGCTGGGCGGAGCGCAGGAGGCCCCAGAGGGCGGCGCAGCAGAGCTCGGGCGACTCGCCCTCCCTGGCGGCGACCGCATCGCGCGTCAGCAGCACCAGTTGCGAGGTCTCCTCCTCGGCGATCCAGTCCTGCAAGAGGGAAACGGTTTGCTGGGCGGTTCGCTCGACACTCAGCGGCAGCGAGTCGGCGGGCTCGGGCCGAAGCTCGCGGATGACCGGCTGCGGCGCCTCGGCACCCTGCTCGAGATCGGCAGGCGGCGGGCTCGGCAACGTGCTCCACGCGAGCTCGTACAGGCCGTCCTCACTGCGAGCCGCGCCGAGCTCGCCGGTGGAAAGCGTGCGGGTCCGCAGCGAGCCGACCCGAGCGAGGGGTGTGCCGCGTTCGTCATAGACGTCGAGCGAGATCGACTGCTCTCCCCCCCGCCCCAGTCGCACCCTCAGCTCCCTGGCGCCGCCCCCGTACAGGCGCACCTGGTTCCAGGCGAAGGCAAGGCGCGTCGGGGTGTTCTCGGAGTCCGGATCGCCGTCCTCCGCGCCGGTCAAGCCGACGCCGTGAAGCGCCGCGTCGAGCAGGGCCGGGTGAATCGCGAAGCGCGGGGCTTCCTCTCTTTGGCCGTCCGCAAGCGAGATCTCGGCCAGGATCTCCTCGCCGTCGCGCCAGGCCGCGGTCAGGCCCTGGAAAGCGGGCCCGTATTCGAGGCCGACGTCGGCGAGTTGCTCGTAGAGGGAGTCGACCGCGATCGACTCGGCGCCCTGGGGAGGCCACTCCGCCAAGGGCCCGGGGGGTGCGGCGGCCGTCTCGCCCAGAAGGCCAACCACGTGCAGGGTCCACTCGGGAGTCAGATCCGTCTCGCTGTCATCGGGCCGGGAGTGGATCGCGATCTGGCGCTGGCCCCGCTCGTCTTCAGCCTCGACCGAGACCTGGATCTGGACCGCGCCTGCCTCGGGCAGGATCAGCGGCGCCTGCAAGGCCAGCTCCGCGACCCCCTCGGCGCCCGTGCGCTCCGCCGCGTGCAGTGCCAGCTCCA
>DASVWY010000227.1:0-8883 GCA_036392975.1 Solirubrobacterales bacterium
CGCTGGCCTAATTGGCGAAGAGCTCGGCGTGCGGCCGGTCGAGTGTCTGCCCCACTACGGCATGCCCGATTCCTCCTCGGTGGCAATTGGCTGCCACTGGCTCCACCGCGATTCGCCCCGATGGTTTTTGCTCCTGACCGAGCCGGATGCGGAGATCCCAATCATTCAGCCCCACGCTGGCGCCAACGAGATCGTTCTAGGAGGTGACGACCATATCCTCACGCCGCATGGGCTCGGAGTGTGCAGCAGGAGCGGGCTTATCCAGGTGGGACCCGATGCGGTGAAGCTGGGGACTGCCCAGGTGGGGCGCGACTCGGGAATACTCGACAGCGGTGACACCGAGTGGAGGAGCCTGCGTCGGGATCCCGGTCTGCTGACTCGTATCCTCGATACCGCCCCCGGGGAGGTCCTGGGGTGGTTCAAGCCTCGATTCTCTTACCATCGTTCCGTGCGCATCGGTTAACTGCGCCCTGGTACCTAACCGATGCCCGATACTCTGAGCCATCAGCCATGAGGCGGCGTCGGTGAAATTCGTCTTCGTAGCGGGCGGTCTGTCCCTCGCAGCGTTTGGCGTGCTCTGGACGCTGCTGGAGCCCATCGGCGGCTTCGAGACGATCAATGATGCCGCCTCGCGCAACGTAATGAATTACATCACGCTTTGCATCGTCAGCCTCGCGGTGGGGACCGGGATCGCTCTGAAGCGAAGCTACGATGCTCAGGCGGACGGCGCTCGGGGGGCGGGAGGTGGAACGTCTCGCCTCGAGGTGGACTTCCGGGCACTCCTCTCGAACGCCAAGGATCGGATAATCGTCGTCGGCATAAGCCTGCCGACGTTCACCAACGAGGCCGGCCTGCGCGTCGTCAGGGATGCCCTCAAGCGTAAGGTTCGCGTGGATCTCGTGTTTGTGAACCCTGGATCTCCCGCCATCCTGCAGAGGCCATCGAGGCTCTACCAGTCATACGATGGACCGGCTATCGCAGCTGCCGCCAGTCTGCGAGCATGCCTTCGCTTCCGCGGTGAGCTCGATCCTGAGGATGCCCCCAACTTCCGCATACACCTGACCAACTTTTTGCCCAGCTGTGCAGCGGTCATCATTGACGAGTCGTGCCTATGGCATCCTTACTTCGTCGGACACACCGGCGCATCCTCGCCTTACCTACGGGGTAACACTTCCGGAGGATTCGGTCGTGAGGTGCTGAAACACGTTTTGAGCGTTATCGAGGAATACAGCGTTGAGCCCAAAAGCTGCGAGTGGGACGCACTGAGTGAGATGGCGACCAAGGACCCTCTGGTGCGTAGAGAATTCACGGCACCGGAGAAGAAGTCGATCCGAAGCAGTTTGTCACTATGACGGCCCTATGCAAGTACTGTAAACCAGCCCCGTCAAGCGCGATTTGGGAGCTGCCGGAGGCCAAGCTGCTGTTGCCCGACCCTCCACACATCGCTTCCAGGGAGGGAGGGCACCTTGTGGTAGCCGCTGGTGCCCACGTTCAAGATCGGCGAGCGCTGACCCCGACCGAGGCACTGGCGATGGATTTCCTGACGATGATCGCCGCCGATGCGCTGCGAGCTGTGTTTGGTGCGGACTGGCAGAATTTCCAGGAAAACGGAAACTGGCAGAAACACCCCGGTCGTGGGCATGCTCACATCCATGTGTACGGCAGGCGTCGCGACGCGCGTGAACAGCCGTTTGGAGAGGCCCTGCGATTTCCGCTTCGCAGTGAACGCGACGAATGGCAGGTGCAGGCACCGACGCCCGACGAGGTTGAGGAGATACGCGTCTTCGTGCAACGCAACCAGGAGGCTTACCCAGCGTTCGATGCCGCGATGGCGATGACGCAGGAGCTGTCGGACTAGCCGCCCATTGCTTCCCGGCAGGCACACGGCACGCGGGTATTGGCTGGAGGAGGCGGGCGGCAGCGAACCGGCGCCCGGCCTGGCTGGGGAGCAAAGCGCCGACCTGGTCGTGATTGGCGGGGGCTATACGGGGATGTGGGCGGCTTGGCACATCAAGGCGCTGGAGCCGGGGGCGCGGGTGGCGCTGTTGGAGGCTGACGTCTGCGGGCGGGGGCCGAGCGGGCGGAACGGGGGGTTCTGCAACGTGATGTGGTTCTCGCTGCCGAACATGCGGGCGCGGTGGGGGGACGAGGCGGCGCTGGCGGTTGCGCGGGCCTCGGCGGAGGCGGTGGTTGGGATCGAGTCGTTCTGCCGCGAGCAGGGCGTGGACGCCTGGTTCAGGCGCGGCGGCTACCTCCAGGTCTCGACCGCGCCGGCCCACGACGGCGCTTGGGATGAGGCTCTCGCTGCCTACAGGCTGCTCGGGGGGAGCGACGCCATCCAGCCTCTGGACGAGCGCGAAGTCGCCGCCCGCTGCGACTCGCCCGCCTTCCGTGGCGGCGCCTTCTACCCCGACGCGGCGACGGTGCAGCCGGCGCGGCTGGCGCTGGGGCTGCGCGAGCGACTGCGCAACGCCGGGGTCGAGATCTACGAGCACTCGCCGGTGCGGTCCCTCCGCGCCGCACCGACCGGAACGGGCCGGGACGCTGGGAACTCGGCGGTGGAGGCCAGCACCGGCGTGGGGACGGTCCGCGCGGGCGCCGCGATCGTCGCGATCGGCGGCGCCGCCAAGGCGCCGGGCGGGCCGCTGCGCAACGCCCTCACCGTCACCTCCTCCCACATCGTGCTGACCGAGCCGGTGCCGGACGTGCTCGAGGAGATCGGCTGGACCGGCGGCGAGTGCATCACCGACAGCCGCGCTCTGATCGACTACTTCCGCACCACGCCAGACGGTCGCATCGCCTTCGGCTGGGGCGGCGGCCGGATCGAGATGGGCGCCCGCCTGCGCGGTCGGGCCGAGATCGACCCGCGGGTCGTGGCGGCGACCGCCGAGCGTCTCTACGAGTACTTCCCGTCGCTGCGCGCGGCGGGCGCCGGAGGCGCCCCCGCTCGCATCACGCACGCGTGGGGCGGTCCGATCGACGTCTCCCCGACCCACCTCCCGCTGATCGCCCCGCTCCCGGGCGCCAACGCCTTCGCCGCCGCCGGCTACACCGGCAACGGCGTAGGCCCATCCCACATGATCGGCCGCGCCCTCGCCTCCCTGGTTCTGGACCGCCGCGACGAGTACGCGCGTCTCCCGTTCATCGACCCCTCCCCCCAACGCGTCCCGCCCGAGCCCCTCCACTGGCTGGGCGGCGAAGCCATCCGCCGCGCACTGCTCAGCAAGGAGGAGGCCGAGCTGGCCGGCCGCCCCCCGAACCGAGTGAGCGCCGCGGTCTCGAAGCTCCCCGAGCGAATCGGCTTCCACATCGGCCGCTGACCGGACGTGCCGGGAGTTAGCCACCTATACGGTGGGTTAACCACCGGCACGTCTGCGGCTGTACGGCCGTTCAGGTCGTCGCCGCCGCCCCGGGCGCCGGGATCGGCGCCGCCGGTTCGAGCTCGGGGCGCACCGCCGCCATCCGCTCAGCGCGGCGCTGCTGCCATAGGACCAGCGCCACGGCGACGGCGGTGACGACGAACAGCAGCGTCGCCAGCGCGTTGACCTGAACCGGGATGCCGCGCAGGCTGACCCCGTAGACGTAGAGCGGGAAGGTCACGGTCGTCCCCGAGTTGAAGTTGGAGATGACGAAGTCGTCGATCGAGAGCGCGAAGGCGAGCAGCGCCGCGGCGACTATGCCCGGCGCCAGCAGCGGCAGGGTGACGGTGCGGAAGGTGGCGAACGGGGTCGCGCCGAGGTCCGCCGCGGCCTCCTCGAGGTTGCGGTCGAAGCCGATCAGCCGCGAGCGGACGACGACCACGACGAAGCTGATCGAGAACATCACGTGGGCCAGCAGCAGCGTCGTGAAGCCGAGCGCGAACGAGTAGTAGATGAACATCGAGAGCAGCGAGGCGCCGATCACGACCTCGGGCGTCGCCATCGGGATCACGATCAGCAGGTTCGCCACCCGCCGCCCGAGGAACCGGTGCCGAACCAGGGCGATCGCCATCAGCGTCCCTACCGCGGTCGCGATCAGCGTCGTGAAGGCGGCCAGGCGCAGGCTGGTCGTCAGCGCGTCGTTCAGTTCCGGCAGCGAGAAGACGCTCTCCCAGTACTCGAGCGTGAAGCCGCTGTCCAGGCCGAAGGTGAGTTTGTCTTTCGGCGCCTCGCCGAAGGAGAAGACGGCGATGACGACGATCGGGACCAGCATGTAGGCGACGGCGAGAGCGGCGTAGATCGGCAGCGCGTTGTGCCGCAGCCAGCGCCAGGCGTCCGCGGCGGCCATTCAGCCGGCCCTCCTCTCCTCCGGCTCCTCGCCCATGAAGGCGCCGGTGCCGGCGAAACGGATGTAGAGCAGGACGATGGTGAGGATCAACGCCATCATCAGGAACGAGAGCGCCGCCGCCTCGGGATAGTTGCGCTGGTTCAGGTAGAGCGACTGGATGACGTTGCCGATCATCGCCTGCTGGGTGCCTCCCAGCAGCTGGGCGTTGATGTAGTCGCCGAAGGCGGGGATGAAGGTGAGCAGGACGCCGGCGACGATGCCCGGCATCGTCAGGGGGAGCGTCACTTTCAGAAAGGCCTGCCGCGAGGACGAGTAGAGGTCCTTCGCCGCCTCCACCAGCCGCAGGTCGAGCCGCTCCAGGTTGGCGTAGAGCGGCAGGATCATGAAGGGCAGGAAGTTGTAGGTGAGGCCGGCTATCACCGCCCCCGAGGTGGCGAGCACGCGGCCGTCCTGCGGCACCAAGGCGAGCGTTTGCAGCACGCTCACGACCGGGCTGTCGTCGCCGAGGATCGTTTTCCAGGCGATCGTGCGGATCAGGTAGGTGGTGAAGAAGGGCGCGATCACCGCGAACAGCAGCAGCAGCTTGAAGCGGCCGGCGCGGAAGGCGATCGCGTAGGCCAGCGGGTAGGCGATCAGCAGCGCCAGCACCGTGGCGGCGCCGGCGTAGTAGAGGGAGCGCACGACCTGGTCGCCATGCCCGGAGAGCGAGTCGGGGAAGTTGGCCCACTCCCAGCTGAAGACGTAGCCGCTGGTCAGCGAGCCCGAGCGCAGCGCCAGTTCGCCCATGAAGTACATCGGCACGACGAAGAAGAAGACGAGCCAGAGCAGCCCCGGTCCCAGGAGCCAGTAGGGGACCAGTCGCTGCTTCAGGCTCATCGGGTCACCCGGTCACCCGGTCAGGACGTCCTGCCAGGCCTCGTTGACCCGTTCCAGGTCCGGCGGCTTGTTCTGGCCCGTGCAATTGCGGGTGAACTCCTCGCTCGGGAAGACGATCTCGCTCTCTGCCAGTTCCGACCCCCGTTTCTCGAGCAGCTCTTTCACCCCCTGGACCGGCGAGATGTATTCGACGTATGCGGTGATGTCGACCGCCACCTCCGGCCGGTAGACGAAGTTCATCCAGGCGAGGGCCGCGGCGGTGTTCGGGGCGCCCACCGGGATCACCATGTTTTCCATCCACTGCGTGCAGCCCTCGGTCGGCATCCGCCATTCGGCGTTCTCGTTTTCGATCAGCGAGGCATCGCCCGACCAGCCGATCGCCGCGACGATGTTGCCGGCGTTGAGGTCCTCGTAGTACTCGTTCCCGGTGAACTTTCTGATCTGGCCGGACTCGGCGGCCGCCTTGATTTTGTCGATCGCGTCGAGCCACTGCTCCGCGCTGGCCTCGGCGGGGTCGATCCCTTCGGCGAGCATCACCAGCGCCGGCGTTTCCCGCAGTTCTTCCAGCATCGTCACCTTGCCCTTGTATTTCGGGTCGAAGAGATCGTTGACCGAGCGGATCTCGGGAGCCTTCGAGGTGTCGACCCAGATCCCGGTCATGCCGCCCTGCCACGGCACCGAGAACTTGCGTTCCGGGTCGAATGCCGGGCTCTCGAGGCCGGGCGCCAGGGTTTTGAAGACCGTTGGCAGGTCGGCGTGATCGATCTCCTGCAGGTAGCCGAGGTCGTACATCTGCTTCGCCATGTAGTCGGCGACGACGAAGACGCTGCGCCCGCCGGAGTCGCCCCCTTCGAGCTGGGGTTGGAGCTTGCCGAAGAAACCGTCGTTGGAGTTGATGTCCTCGATGTAGTTGACGCTGACGCCGGTTTTGTCTTCGAACTCGGCGACCGTGCCTTTCGGCCCGGGGTCGATGTAGCCGGGCCAGTTGGAGATGGTCAGCTCGCCCGCCACCTCGCCCGCTTTGGCGGTGGTCACGTCCTCGCTGCTGCCGCCGCCGCCGACGGTGTCGTCGCCGCAGGCGACCAGGCCGAGGACCAGGACAAACACCGCTAGTGCCGCGACCAGCCTGGATCCATTACCGCTCATCCGACTCACCTCTCTGTAGTTGCAGGCTTTCCCGCACGACGTGCATGTGCTCCGGGTCCCAGCTGAGCGCGACCCGCGCGCCGCCGCCCGGCAACCGCTGCCGGTCGGCCTCGCTGGCGTTGGGGACGAGCACGGTCATCCGCACCCCGTCGCCGAGGTCGACGACGATCTGCGTCGACGTCCCCAAGTAGAGCGAGCTTTCGACCGTGCCCTCTACCCGGGGCATCCCGTTGGCCGATGGCGCCACGGCCTCCAGCGGCTCGATCCGCAGCTTCTCCGGCCGCACCACCGCGTGGCAGCGCTCGCCGGCGGCCAGGCCGTTGGCCGAGACCCGCACCGCCGGGCCGTGCTCCAGCCGCACCTCGTCGCTGCCGGCGACCACGGCCGGCATCAGGTTGGAGACGCCGATGAAGCCGGCGACGAAGGTGGTGGCGGGCCGCTCGTAGACCCCCTCGGGGTCGGCCACCTGCTCGACCCGGCCACGGTTCATCACCGCGATCCGGTCGCTCATCGTCAGCGCCTCCTCCTGGTCGTGGGTGACGTAGACGAAGGTGATCCCGACCTCGCGCTGGATCCGCTTCAGCTCTACCTGGAGACCCTTGCGCAGCTTCAGGTCGAGGGCGCCGAGCGGCTCGTCGAGCAGCAGCACCTTGGGCAGGTTGACCAGCGCCCGCGCCAGCGCCACCCGCTGCTGTTGCCCGCCGGAGAGCTGCGCCGGCCGCCGCTTCGCCTCGGCGGCGAGCCCGACCCGCTCCAGCTCGGCGGCGACCCGCCGGCCGATCTCCTCCCTGGCGACGCGCTTGCGGCGCAGGCCGAAGGCGACGTTGTCCTCGACGCTCCTGTGGGGGAAGAGGGCGTAGCTCTGGAAGACGGTATTGGTCGGGCGCTTGTGCGGCGGCAGCTGGGCGACGTCGGAGCCGTCGATCCGGATCGTCCCCTCGCTCGGCCGCTCGAAGCCGGCGATCATCCGCAGCGTCGTCGTCTTGCCGCAGCCGCTCGGCCCCAGCAGGGTGAAGAACTCGCCGCTGCTCAGCTCCAGGCTGAGGTCGTCGACGGCGAGCAGGTCGCCGAAGCGCTTGCTGACCTTCAGCAGCTCGACGCTCGGAGCCCTGGCTTCCAAAAACCCTCCTCGACCTTCACGTGCCTCGATGGAGTCGACTTCCTAGACGGTATGTCCGAGACGGACCCTTGACAAGGTGCGGCGCCGCCAAAGCGAAGCGTTACCCTTGTACAGAACGTACAAAGTGATGCGAAGTCCTTGACGACGTGACCATTGCGTAGCGGCGTTACCCGCTCTAGCTTTGTCCATAACGTCGTAGCAAGAGAGGAGCAGCCGCATGGCCATCGCGTCGCAGACTGCAGCGGTCGAGACCAGCCTCCAGGAGCTGGCCAAGCGGCACCTGTGGATGCACTTCTCGCGCATGGGGCCCTACCGCGATGGCGCCGAGATCCCGATCGTCGTCCGCGGCGAGGGCTGCTACGTCTTCGACGAGCACGGCAAGCGCTACCTGGACGGGCTCTCCGCCCTCTTCTGCGTCAACGCCGGCCACGGCCGCGCGCAACTGGCGGAGGCGGCGGCGCAGCAGATGGAAGAGCTCGACTTCTACACGCTGTGGAGCTACGCGCACCCGCGCGCGATCGAGCTGGCCGCCCGCCTCGCCTCGCTGGCTCCCGGCGACCTCAACCGCGTCTTCTTCACCTCCGGCGGCTCGGAGGCGGTCGAGTCGGCGCTGAAGGTGGCCCGCAACTACCACCGCGTCCGCGGCAAAGGCCAGAAGCACAAGACGATCGCCCGCGAGATCGCCTACCACGGCACCTCGCTGGGGGCGCTCTCGGCCACCGGCATCACCGACCTGCGGGCCCAGTTCGAGCCGCTCGCCCCGGGTGGCTGCCACGTCCCCAACACCAACGTCTACCGCTGGCCCGAGGAGCGCGAGCCGCTCTGGGCGGCGGACGCGATCGAGGAGCGGATCGTGTTCGAGGGGCCGGACACGGTCGCCGCGGTGATCCTCGAGCCGGTCCAGAACGCCGGCGGCTGCTTCGTCCCGCCCGACGGCTACTTCCAGCGGGTGCGCGAGATCTGCGACCGCCACGACGTGCTGCTGATCTCCGATGAGGTGATCTGCGCCTGGGGCCGGCTCGGCCACTGGTTCGGCTGCGAACGCTTCGGCTTCCAGCCCGACATCGTCACCGTGGCGAAGGGGCTGACCTCGGCCTACGCCCCGATGGGCGCAACGATCGCCTCCGACCGGGTCGCCGAGCCCTTTATGGAGGGCGACGCCTCCTTCGCCCACGGCTTCACCTTCGCCGGCCACCCGGTCGCCGCAGCGGTCGCGCTGGCCAACCTCGATCTCTTCGAGGAAGAGGACCTCTGCGGCCACGTCCGCGCCAAGGAGGGCGAGTTCCGGCAGCTGCTGGAGTCGCTGCGCGAGCTGCCGATCGTCGGCGACGTGCGCGGCGCCGGTTACTTCCAGGCGATCGAGCTGGTCAAGGACAAGGAGACGAAGGAGAGCTTCGACGACGAGGAGTCCGAGCACCTGCTGCGCGGCTTCCTCTCGGGCGAGCTCTACCGCCGCGGGCTGATCTGCCGCGCCG
>DASVWY010000228.1:0-2316 GCA_036392975.1 Solirubrobacterales bacterium
GGGCCCCCTTCCGGCCCCGCGACGGGTTCGACGTCCTGCTCGTCCCGCGCGTGCCGGAGTGGCAGGACGACGCCGAGTCCCGCAAGGCGCTGGAGCAACTGGAGAGCGAGCCGTGGGTCGACGCCGTGCAGAGCACCGGCAAGGACGTCTGGATGCGCCTCGGCCGCAACTGGTTCGAGGAAAAGGCCGCGGCGCTGGAAGTCGAGCACGAGGAAGAGAGGCCCCACGCCGACATCGCCGGCGGCAAGAGCTTCGCGCTGAACTTCTGGGACGCCAACTCGACCAAGGCGCTCCACATCGGCCACCTGCGCAACCTGGCGCTCGGCAACGCGCTCGGCGCCGCGCTCGGCGAGGCCGGCGGTGAGGTCGAGCGGCGCAGCATCATCTGCGACGTCGGCCGCAGCATGGGCGAGGCGATGGCCGGCGTCCTGCGCAGCGGCCGCGGCCTCACGGCCGAGAACGGCGAGAAGACCGACCACTTCGTCGGCTACTGCTACGCCGACTACGTCAAGGCGGGGGCCTCGACCAACGGGCTCAGCTCCGACCACCCGGCCGACTCGCTGACCCGCGAGGTCGACGTCCAGAACGACAGCGCCGACGAGCTGCTGCTGCGGGTCCTCAACGGCGACCAGACGGCGCTGGAGCTGTGGTCCCAGACCCGCGCCTGGGTGATCTCCGGCCAGCGCAAGACCCTGGCCCGCCTCGGGATCGCCTTCGACCGCGTCTTCTTCGAGTCCGATTTCCTGCCCGAGGTAAACGAACTGGCCGAGCTGGGCCTGCAGGAGGGGACGCTGCAGCGCCGGGCCGACGGCACGATCGTCTACATCACCGGACGCGAGGAGCTGGAGGAGATGCCGCTGGTCCGCTCCGACGGCGTCCCCACCCAGCACATGCGCGCCCTCGCCTACTGGCTGGCGGCGCCGGGGCTCGAAGTAGACGGGCTCACCTCAATTCAGGTCTGCGGCTTGGAGTGGGTCGCCCACGTCACCTGCCGGCGGCAGCTGATGGCGGAGCTGGTGCACACCGAGGAAGGCAACGGCTTTCACCCCTACCACGACATCTTCCACGGGATGGTCGCCAAAGAGCAGGAAGCGATCAAATCCAGCAAGAAAGACGCGCTGCTGATCGACCACCTGATCGAATGGATCGACGAGCAGATGGAGGCCGACCCGGAGCGGGCGACGATGCGCAGCCTCCACCCCACTCCGGAAAGGATCCCGGCCCAGATCGCGCTCGGCTACTTCCTCCTCCACCCGGCAACGAAGAAGGTCAACTTCGAGCCGGAGAAACTGTTGCGGGACGACAAGAGCCTCGGCTGGGACATGCTGCGCGCCCGCGTCCGCAGCGAAGAGGCCGCGGCGGCGAGTAACGGCGGCGACCCCACCGAGGACCCCGACTACCGCTTCGCCGTCGTCCACTCGGAGATGTACCGGCGCCACCTGTACCTGGTGACGCGCCGGCTCAACCCGATCCCGCTGGCGCGCTACGCCTCGCACCTGGCGCGCTGGTACCTGGAGACCGAGCGCTCGCCGCAGGTCGGCCGCGTCGTCGCCGCGGTCCTCGACGACAGCACCCGCGGCCTCGGCCTGGAGGGAGTGCGATGAGAACCCTGCTGGTCGACAACCACGACTCCTACACCTACAACGTCTTCCACCTGCTGGCGGGGGTCGCCGGCGAGCAGCCGATCGTGGTCGACAACGACGCCGTCTCCTGGCGGGCTCTGTCGCGCTGGGACTTCGACGCGATCGTCCTCTCCCCCGGCCCCGGCAGCCCCGACCGCTGGCACGACTTCTGCGTCTGCAACGACATCCTCCGCTACAGCGAGATCCCGGTGCTCGGCATCTGCCTCGGCCACCAGGGGCTCGGCCACCTGCTCAACGGCAAGGTCAGCAGCGCGCCCGAGGTGATGCACGGACGCCTCAGCCAGATCCACCACGAGGGCAGCGGCCTCTTCGAGGGCATCCCGCAGGGCTTCCCGGTCGTCCGCTACCACTCGCTGGCGATCACCGACATGGGGCCCGACGGCCACGTCACCGCCTGGACCGACGACGGCGTCGTGATGGGGATCGAACATACAAGGCGGCCGCTGTGGGGGGTCCAGTTCCACCCCGAGTCGGTGGAGACCGAGTACGGCGCCAAGCTGGTCGAGAACTTCTACGCCCTCGCCCGCCGCCAGAAGACGCCGCGCTGGCGCGGCGCCAAACGGCCGCGCGGCGTGGCGCAGCGGACCCAGGCCCGCCGCGCCGTCAACAGCGGCGTCGAGCTGCGGATGCGGACGATCGCCGGCGAACCCTCCACCGAGCTGGTCTTCGAACG
>DASVWY010000229.1:0-10728 GCA_036392975.1 Solirubrobacterales bacterium
TACAGAGAGCCTGTCATGCCTATATGGCCGCCGAGTACACAAATGCGGCGACCGGTATGACGAGGTAATTCAAATACACCATCCAGCCGCTGACGTGGCTGAATGGCTCGGGCTCAAACATTCCGCAGACCTGTTGATGGGTCTACGGAGTGCACGCTGCTCAGTTTTCAAAGACCGCTGCGCCTCTGCGGCGGGACTCGCCGCCCTTTGCGCATGGAGCAGGCTCACGCCAGCCCCAGAGGGACGAAGGAGTATAGCGCTGCGGCGGCGGAATGCAAGCGTGCCAGGCACGGGCCGCCGGCCCTCAGGCGGGCGCGCGCAGGCGCCGGAAACGCCGCTTGCCGACCTGGAGGACCTTGCCGTCGAGGGCGGCGGCGTCGAGATCGAGCGTCTCGTCCGAAATCGGCTCCCCGTCGAGCCTGACGCCTCCCTGCTCGATCAGCCTGCGCGCCTCGCTCGAGCTCATTTCGAAGGCGTCCGCCATCAGGCGCGGGAAGTAAATGCCGTCGGGGGGAGGGCCGCCGCCTTTGGTAACGGTCGCACCGGAGAGGTCGAGCTGGAACTCCTCGATTTCCTCCGGTGCCTCGTGCCGCACAAAGAGCCGGTCGAAGTGCTCCTCGGCCGCGGCGGCCGCCGCGGCGTCATGGAAGCGCTCGACGAGCCGACGCGCCAGCGCCCGCTTGGCCTCGTTCGGGGCCCGCTCGGGCACGTCCTCGCCAAGCAGCAGCCGAAAGTACTCCGGCATCGCCTCGTCGGGGATCCGCATCAGGCGCCCGAACATCTCCTCGGGCGCGTCGGTGACGCCGACGTAGTTGTCGAGCGACTTGCTCATCTTCTGAACGCCGTCGATACCGACCAGGATCGGCATCGTCAGGATCGACTGCGGCGGCTGGCCGTAGGCCGACTGGATGTCGCGGCCGAAGAGGAGGTTGAACTTCTGGTCGGTCCCCCCCAGCTCGACGTCGGCCTCGACCGCGACCGAGTCGTAGCCCTGCAGCAGCGGGTAGAGCAGCTCGACGGCGGCGATCGGCGCGCTTGCCGCCATCCGCTTCTGGAAGTCGTCGCGCTCGAGCAGGCGGGCGACGGTCGTGTGCGAGAGCAGGCCCAGCAGAGCCTCGGGCTCCATCCGCAGCCACTCGCTGTTGTGGCGGACCTCGGTGCGCTCGCGGTCGAGCACTTTGAAGGCCTGCTCCTGATAGGTCGCCGCGTTGGCGGCGATCTCCTCGGCACTGGGAACCGGGCGCTGCGCCGAGCGGCCGCTGGGGTCGCCCACCCGGGCCGTGAAGTCGCCGATGATCAGGACCACCGTGTGGCCGGCGTCCTGGAACTCGCGCAGCTTCTCGAGCACGACGGTGTGGCCGAGATGGATGTCGGCCGTGGTCGGGTCGATTCCGAGCTTGACCCGCAGCGGTCGGTTGGCGGCGAGCTGCTCCTCCAGCCTCCCCTCCGGCAGCAGGTCGACCGCGTTGCGCGCCAAGTCCGTCACCGGCGCAATGCTAGATGGTCGATCCCCAGCTCCCGCGGTCCGGCGACCGATCGTCTAGACTGCCGCCTCCTCTTGGCGGGCAAACGCTCCAAGCCGCGCCTGAAGAAGTTGCGCGTCCTCTTCGTCCTGCTGGGCCTGGGCGTCCTTGCCGTGGTCTCGATGGTCTTCGGGATGGTCGTCGCCGTCTCCCGCGACCTGCCCGAGATCTACGACTTCGCCCGCTACCAGGCGTCGCGGAACAGCGAGGTCCTGGATGCCTCGGGCGAGCCGATCGGCACCCTGACCAGCAACCAGAACAAGATCCTGCTCACCTCCGGGGAGATCTCCCCCAACATGAAGAACGCGGTGGTCGCGGTCGAGGATGCGCGCTTCTACGAGCACGACGGGGTCGACTTCCAGGGGATCGGCCGGGCGCTCTTCAAAGACATCATGAGCCGCAGCGCCGCCCAGGGCGCTTCGACGATCACCGAGCAGTTCGTCAAGGACGCCCTCGCCGCCCAGTCCAGCCGCACCGTCTTCCAGAAGTTCCGCGAGGCGGTGCTCGCCTACAGGCTCGAGCACCGCTGGAGCAAGGACAAGATCCTCACCGAGTACCTCAACACGATCTACTTCGGTGAGGGCGCCTACGGGATCGAGGCCGCGGCTCGCACCTTCTTCGGTGCGGCGCACCCCGACTGCGGGACCGAGCTCGAACCGTGCGCCGCGGTGCTCGAGCCCTGGGAGGCGGCGCTGCTGGCCGGGGTCATCTCCTCCCCGTCCGCCTACGACCCCAAGTTCTTCCCCGAAAACGCCCTGGCGCGGCGCAACCTGGTGCTGGAAAAGATGTACGAACAGGGCTACATCACCGAGGAACAGCTCGAAGAAGGAACCAAGCAGGCGCTGCCGGCGCCGGACGACATCGAGCCGCCGCGACTCGACTCCGAAGCCCCCTACTTCACCGCTTGGCTGCGCCAGCAGCTGGTCGAACGCTTCGGCGCGGCGAGGACCTTCTTCGGCGGCCTGCGGGTCAAGACCACGCTCGACCTCGAGCTGCAGGCTGCGGCCGAAGAAGTGGTCGGCAGCTATCTGGGCGAACTGGGACCGACCTCCGCCCTGGTCGTGATCGACAACCGCAACGCCGGCATCAAGGCGATGGTCGCCGGCCCCGACTTCGAGGAGGCGCCCTTCAACCTGGCGACCCTGGGCCATCGCCAGCCGGGCTCCTCGATCAAGCCGATCATCCTCGCGACCGCCCTCGAACAGGGAATCTCACCGGAAACCGTCTACGAATCGGCGCCCCAGGTCTTCACCTTCGGTAAGAACGACCAGGAACTCTTCCC
This sequence comes from Solirubrobacterales bacterium, assembly GCA_036392975.1. Taxonomy (GTDB): domain Bacteria; phylum Actinomycetota; class Thermoleophilia; order Solirubrobacterales; family 70-9; genus VRUE01. The sequence goes on from DASVWY010000229.1 coordinate 2,806, forward strand.
GGTCAAGAACTACGGCGACAGCTATCTCGGATCGGCCTCGCTGGCGACGGCGACGACCTACTCCGACAACTCGGTCTACGCCCAGGTCGGGCTCGAAAGCATCAAGGGGGGCCCGCGGGCGATCGCCCGCACCGCTCACAAGCTCGGCGTCCAGACCCACCTCTCGACCAATCCGGCGATGGTGCTCGGCGGCCTCGACGAAGGCGTGACTCCGCTGGAGTGGACCTACGCCTTCTCGACCCTTGCCAACGACGGCGACCGGGTCAGCGGCACCCTGGCGCCGAGCCCGGGCGACACGCCCGTCGCCTACACCGAAGTGACCGACCAGGATGGAGACTTGATCAAGGGCGGCGACAACGATTCGATCCACACCCAGGTGCTCGATTCCGGTGTCGCCGAAGAAGCGAAGGGCATCCTGCGCTCGGTGATCACCAGCGGCACCGGCGTGCGCGCCGACATCGGCGACGAAAGCCAGTGGGGCAAGACCGGCACCACCGACGACAACGGCGACGCCTGGTTTTGCGGCGCCACCGAGGAGGTCACCTCCTGCGTTTGGGTCGGCTACGCCGACTCGGTGACGCCGATGACGACCGAGTTCTCGGGTGGCCCGGTCGACGGCGGCACCTTCCCGGCCTTGATCTGGGCCGGGGTCATCTCGGCTTGGGAGGAGATTCAGGCCGAGAAGGCAGCTGAACGGGAGAGCGAAGAGGAGGGGGCCGGCGAGGAGGAGTCGGACGGAAGCTACTCGGTGCCCGAATCCTCGGAACCCTACGAACCGCCGGCTGAACCGGAAGGTCTCGAATCCGCTCCGCAGGCCGAACCGGAAACTGGAGCGGAACCGGCACCCGAAGCGCCGGCCCCGGAAGAAGCGCCGGAATCCGGCGGCGGCATCGGTGCCGGTGGCGCCGCAGCCCCTGGCTGATCAGGCATCGGCGGCAACCGGACGCGGCTTGGAGACGTGCGGGCTGCCGGCCACGCAGAAGCGCCAGGGGCGCTCGATGGCTTTGGTTATCCCGACACGGGGACCGGTGACGATCTCTGCCGCCCAGCCTCTCTCACGTGGCAGGAGCAGGAACGGATCGGTGGTCAGGTCGGCGCCGTTGGCATCGAGGCCGATCCCGAGCGCCTCCGTCAGCTTCCCCGGCCCCGAGCAGAGGTCGGTGTCGGGGCGCACCCCCCTCCTCTCGCGCATCGCCTCCAGGCCCGCCGTCGGCTGCAACGCTCTAATCAGCACTGCGGCGGCGACCCCCTCGGGCTCGGCGACTGCGTTGAGGAGGGAGTGGATCCCGTAGGAGAGGTAGACGTAGGCGCGCCCCGGCGGACCGAACAGGGTCTCGGTCCGCGGCGTCAGCCCGACGTAGGCGTGACAGGCGGGATCATCGCGCTCGTAGCTCTCGGTCTCGACGATGGCGCCGCCGCATCCTTCATAGAAGAGGCGGCAGCCGACCAGGTCGCGAGCGACATCATGGACCGAGCGCTCGAAGAAGCCGACGCCGAGTCGCTCTCCCGCCGCCACCGCCATCGGCTCAGGTTCGCACTTCGGCGACCCTGGCCGTCACCGCCGCCAGCGTCTCGCGCGCCAGGCCGATCTGCTCGCTCAACGCCTGCGAGCCGGTGCCGCCCTCGATCCGCTTCGACTCCAGCCAGCTCTCGCGCCGCAAGACGGCGTAAAAGGAGTCGTCGAGGTGCTCGGAGCGCTGCCGCAGCTCCTCCGGCGTCAGCTCCGAGAGCCGCTTCCCCCCGTCGATCGCGTCGCGGACCAGGCCGCCGACTATCCCGTGCGCCTCGCGGAAGGGGACGCCCTTGCCGACCAGCAGATCGGCGATCTCGGTCGCCGCCAGCATCTCGTCTCCCGACGCCTCCTCCAGCCTCTTGCGGTCGAAGTCGATCCCAGCCAGCATCCCCTCGGTCGCGTCGAGGCAGAGCTCGACGGTGTCGATCGCGTCGAAGAGCGGCTCCTTGTCCTCCTGCATGTCCTTGCCGTAGGTGAGGTGCAGCGCGTGCATCGTCCCCAGCAGCGCCAGGTAGTCGGAGGCGACCCGCGGGCTCTTGGCCCGCAGCAGCTCCGCCGAGTCCGGGTTGACCTTCTGCGGCATGATCGAGGAGCCCGAGGAGAAGGACTCGTCGAGCTGGCAGAAGCCGAACTCGCTGCTGGACCAGAGGACGATCTCCGAGCCGAGCCGCGAGAGGTGCATCGAGCAGGTCGCGGCGGCGGAGAGGTAGTCGAGGATGAAGTCGCGGTTGGAGGCGCCGTCGATCGAGTTGTGGCTGACGTGCTCGAAGCCGAGGTCGTCGGCGACCGCGCGGCGGTCGATGTCCCAGTTGACCCCGGCCAGGGCACCGGAGCCGAGTGGCATCACGCTGGCGCTGTCGAGGGCGAACTGGAAGCGCAGCACATCGCGGGCCAGCATCCAGAAGTAGGCGAGCAGGTGGTGGCCGAGGTAGACGGGCTGGGCGCGTTGCAGGTGGGTGTAGCCGGGCATCGGCCAGTCGCGGTGGCGCTCGGCCAGCTCCAGCAGCCGCGCCATCGTCGCTCCCGCCAGCTCGATCGCCCGCAGCGAGTGCGCCTGCACGACCATCGCCACGTCGGTCGCGACCTGATCGTTGCGGGAGCGGCCGGTGTGCAGCTTGCCGGCCAACGGGCCGATCTCCTCGCCGAGCAGCCGCTCGATCGCCATGTGGATGTCCTCGTCGGACTCCTCGAACTCGAAGCCGTGCTGGCCGATCCGCTCGCGGACGCGATCGAGCCCGGCGCAGAGCTGCTCCAGCTCCTCCTCGCTCAGGACCCCGATCTCGCAGAGGGCCCGGGCGTGGGCCTGCGACTGGTCGATGTCGTAGGGGGCGAGGCGCCAATCGAACTCGAGCGAGCGGTTGAGGCGCCAGAAGCGGGGGTCAGGGTCTTTGCGGAAGCGCGACATGGGCGCGCGATTATCCCTGCCGGAGCGGTTGAACGAGGGCGGCGGCGAGCTCCTGACAGACACGCTCCACCTGCTCTTCCCCCATCGCCGGGAAGAAGGGCAGCGCCAGCGAGCGGGCCGAAGCCGCTTCGGCGACCGGGAACTGGCCCTCGCGGTAGCCGAGCTCGCGCAGGTGCGGGAAGAGGTGGATGCAGGGCAGGTATGCCTTGGCGGCGACGCCGCGTTCGGCCAGCGCGGCGATGACCGCGTCGCGGTCGGCGCCCTCGGGCAGCTCGACGACGTAGACGAACCAGCTGCGCCGCGCGCGCTCGCGGCCGGCGCTGGGGGCGCGCAATCCCTCGATCCCAGCCAGCGCTTGCGCGTAGAGGTCGGCAACGGCCTGGCGCCGGGTCAGCATCGCGTCGAGCTTCTCCAGCTGGGCGACCCCGAGCGCGGCGGCGAGGTCGGAGAGGCGGTAATTGAAGCCGAGGCCGCCGTGGTCGAGCCAACCCATGTCGGGGGCGCGACCCTGGTTGCGCTCGGAGCGCAGACGGGCGGCGACGTCGGGCCCGGACGGCACGATCATCCCCCCCTCCCCCGTCGTCATCTGCTTGTTGGCGTAGAAGGCGAAGGTGGCGAGGTTGCCGCGGGCGCCGATTTGTCGGCCCTCGGAGTCGACGGCGCCGAGTGCCTCGCAGGCGTCCTCGAGGATGCCGAGCCCGCGCCGCGCGGCAATCGCCTCCAGCTCGGGCATCGCCGCCGGGTAGCCGAAGATATGGACCGGCAGGATGCCGGCGCTGCGCTCGCCGGCCGCTGCCTCCACCGCGGCCGGGTCGAGGTCGAGGGTCTCCGGGTCGACGTCGCAGAAGACCGGCTTCGCCTTCTCGTAGAGGAGGCAGTTGGCCGAGGCGACGAAGCTGAAGGGGCTGGTCAGCACCTCGTCGCCGGCGCCCCAGCCGAGAGCGCGCACGCCGAGGTGCAGAGCGGTGGTGCCGCTGGAGACCGCGACCGCGTCCTCGACCCCGAGCCACTCGGCGAAAGCGCGCTCGAAGCGCTCGCCCATCGGCCCCAGCGAGAGCCGGCCCGAGCGCAGTACCTCCAGCGCCAGCTCCTCCTCCCGCGGACCGATCTCGGGCCGGGCGAGGGGGATCGGATCGGTGTCGGCGGGACCGGCCAAGGGTGGCGCCACCCTACCCGCCGCCGTCGTCCCCCCGCGGCTGGAAGGCGTACTCGAGCGAGTCGACCAGGGCCTCCCACGACGCCTCGATGATGTTCTCCGAGACCCCGATCGTCCCCCACTCCCGCTCGTGGTCGGTCGACTCCAGCAGGACGCGGGTGATCGCGCCGGTGCCGTGACTCTCGTCGAGGATCCGCACCTTGTAGTTGGTCAGCTCGATCTCGGCGAGGCTCGGATAGCGCGCGGCGAGCGCTTTGCGCAGGGCCTTGTCGAGGGCGTTGACCGGCCCGTTGCCCACCGCCCAGCAGACGTGGCGCTCGCCGTCGACGTGGACGCGGATCGTCGCCTCGGTTTCGGCCTCGCCGGTGTCCTTCTTCGAGGTGATCACCCGGTAGCTCTCCAGGGCGAAGAGGGGTTCGTAGCGGTCCGCCGCCTTCCTCAGCAGCAGCTCGAACGAGGCCGGGGCCGCCTCGTAGTGATAGCCGCGGTGCTCGCGCTCCTTCAGCAGCTCGACCGCCTTCTCGGTGGCGGCCGAGTCGAGCGCGAGCCCCAGCTGCTTGGACTGCGCTCGAACGGTCCCCTTGCCGGCCAGCTCCGAGGGCGAGCTTTCGCCCTGGTTGCCGACCAGGGCCGGGTCGATGTGCTCGAAGGTGCTCGGGTCGACCTCGACGCCGGCCGCGTGCATCCCCGCCTTGTGGGTGAAGGCGTGCCAGCCGACGTAGGCCCGCGACGGGTCCGGGGTCATGTTGCAGAGCTCGTCGACATAGTGGGCGGTGCGTGCCAGCCCCGCCAGCTGCTCCGCGGAGACGACTTCGAATCCCAGCTTCAGCTGCAACGAAGGCAGGATCGAGGCCAGGTTCGCGTTGCCGCAGCGCTCGCCGTAGCCGTTGACGGTGCCCTGGACGAGGCGGGCGCCGGCTTCGACGGCGGCGAGCGAGTTGGCGACGCCGCAGCCGGCGTCGTCGTGGGTGTGGATCCCGAGCTCGACGTCGTCGCCGAGATCGGCGGCGACGGCTGCGGTCGCCTCGCTGACGAAAGCCGGCAGGCTGCCGCCGTTGGTGTCGCAGAGCGTGACGTTCTCGGCGCCGGCCGAGGCCGCGGCGCGAACGCATGCGAGCGCGTAGGACGGGTCGTCCCGGTAGCCGTCGAAGAAGTGCTCCGCGTCGTAGACGACGCGCTTGCCGGCGGCGCGGCAGAAGGCGACCGAGTCCTCGATCATCGCCAGGTTCTCCTCGGCCGTGGCCTTGATCACCTTCTCGAGGTGCAGCTTCCAGCTCTTGCCGACCAGGCAGACGACAGGCGCGAAGCTGCCGACCAGGACGGCGAGCGCCTCGTCTTCCTCGGCGCTGAGGTCGCGGCGCCGGGTCATGCCGAAGGCGCAGATCGTCGCCTGCTCCAACGGCAACTCGGCGAGCCGCTCGAACAACTCCGCTTCCTTCGGGTTGGAGCTGGGGAAGCCGGCCTCGATGAAGTGGACGCCGAGCCGGTCGAGGGCCTCGGCCACCTTCAGCCGCTCCTCTACCGAGAGCGACAGGCCGGGCGTTCCCATGCCGTCGCGCAAGGTCGTGTCGTAGAGCTTCACCTGTTCCATCTGATGCCTTTCGTACCGAAGTGTCGAGGAACGCGTGCGCGTGCAAGCGCGCCAGCCGCTAGGCGGCTGCGGTAATTCGCCCGACTGCCTCGAAACGGCTCGACATCACGAGCCCACCTTACTCGGCTCGTCTGCTCCGGCCTGGACCGCGACGAAATCGAGCCACTCCAGGTACTCCTCGGCGCGGCCGCAGAGCGCGTCTTCGAACTTCGCCTGCAGCTGGCGGGTTATCTCGCCCGGCTCGCCGAGCGGGTGCTCGTCGATCTCGCGCACCGGCACCAGCTCGGCGGCGGTCCCGGTGAGGAAGACCTCCTCGGCCAGGTAGAGCTCGGCGCGGGCGACGTCGCGCTCGACCACGTTGTAGCCGAGGTCGCGGGCGATCTGGATCACCGACTTGCGGTTGATCCCGTCGAGGATCGAGGCCACATGCGGCGGCGTCACGATCTCGCCGTCGCGGACCAGGAAGATGTTCTCGCCCGAGCCCTCGCAGACGAAACCGCGTTCGTCGAGCAGCAGCGCCTCCTCGTAGCCGGCGGCCTGGCTCTCGTGCTTGGCGAGGATCGAGTTGAGGTACTGGCCCGAGGCCTTGGCGTGCGGGATCAGGCCGCCGGGCCCGATCCGGCGCCAGCTCGAGACCTTGGCCCGGATCCCGTGCTTCTGCCCCTCCTCGCCCAGGTAGACGCCCCAGGGGAAGGCGGCGATGACGAGGTCGACCGGCGCGTCGGTCGCGTAGAGGCCGAGGCTGCCGTAGCCGCGGTAGGCGAGCGGCCGGATGTAGCAGGAGCCGAGGCCGTTGCGGCGGATCAGCTCCCGCGTCGCCTCGGCGATCTCCTCGGTCGAGTAGGGCAGATGGAGGTAGTAGAGCTCAGCCGACTTGGCGAGCCGTTCGAGGTGGTCGCGGTGGCGGAAGATCGCCGGCCCGCGCTCGGTCTCGTAACAGCGGATCCCCTCGAAGACGCCGCTGCCGTAATGCAGGCCGTGGCTGAGCACGTGCGTCTGGGCCTCCTCCCAGGCAACGAACTCGCCGTTTTGCCAGATCAGCTCCGCCGTCTCCATCCCGCAGAAGTATGCCCGAAAAGCCCCGCTCCGCTGTTCCTTTGCCTCGCATAACGCAGCAAAGGCACAGCGAAAGCTAGGTGGGCAGAGTTTCGAGCACTGCTTCGGTCATCTGCTCGGTGCCGACGGTCGGCTCGCCGGGACCAGCGAGGTCGGGCGTGCGGAGGCCACGCTCTAGGACGGTGTCGACGGCGGACTCGATCCGGGCTGCGTCGTCGGGGCGGCCGAGGCCGTCGCGGAGCAGCATCGCCGTCGTCAGGAAGGTGGCGAGGGGGTTGGCGACCCCCTGGCCGGCGATGTCGGGGGCGGAGCCGTGAACCGGCTCGAAGAGGCCCGGGGTGCCCTCGGCGCCGAGGCTGGCCGAGGGCAGCATCCCCAGCGAGCCCGTCAGCATCGCCGACTCGTCGCTGAGGATGTCGCCGAAGAGGTTCTCGGTGACGATGACGTCGAAGTCGGCGGGCCGGGAGACGAGCTGCATCGCCGCGTTGTCGACCAGCAGGTGGTCGAGCGCCACGTCGGGATAGTCGGCGGCGACGCGGTTCACCACCTCCCGCCAGAGGCGCGAGGTCTCGAGCACGTTTGCCTTGTCGACCGAGGTGAGCCGCGCCTCCTCGCCGCTGCTCACCGCGCGGCGCTGGGCGGCCTCGAAGCCGGTGCGGGCGATCCGCTCGATCTCGGCGACCGAGTACTCGCAGGTGTCGTGGGCGGAATTGCCGTCGCGGCCACTGGCGCCGAAGTAAATGCCGCCGGTCAGCTCGCGCACGACCAGCAGGTCGGTGCCCGCGATTCGCTCCTCGCGTAGCGGGCTGGAGCCGACCAGGGCCGGGCTGGGACGAACCGGACGCAGGTTCGCGTAGAGCCCCATCCCCTTGCGCAGGCCCAACAGTCCCTGCTCCGGACGGGGTGCGTCGGGGTCGGTCGTGTCCCATTTCGGCCCGCCGACCGCGCCCAGCAGTACCGCGTCAGCGCCGCGGCAGGCAGCGAGCACCTCGTCGGTCAGGGCGACGCCGTGCTCGTCGATCGAGCAGCCGCCCATCAGCCGCTCCTCGAACTCGAACTCGCCCAGGGCCTCCAACAACCGCCGAGCCGCAGCGACGATCTCCGGCCCAATCCCGTCGCCGGGCAACAGCACTATGCGAGGCGCCTCGCTCACGAGGCCGGCACTCTAGACGTGCCGTGAGTTAACCGACCCATACGGTGGT
>DASVWY010000230.1:0-4394 GCA_036392975.1 Solirubrobacterales bacterium
CTCGCCGACGGCAAGCGCGCCTTCGCCCAGCTGCTCGGCCTGATCCCGGACCTGACCGCCGAGGTCCACCGCTGGGGCGCGACCGCGGACGGCGTCCTGATCGAGTTCACGCTGAGCGGTACGGCGGGCGATGCGCCGATCTCCTGGGACGCGGTCGACCGCCTCGTGCTCGGCGACGACGGCCTCGCGACCGAACGTGTCTCCTACTTCGACTCCGCGTCGATCGCTCAGTCGAGCAGCCCGACCTGACGCAGGATCGAGACCGAGTCCGAGTAGACGTCCTTGCGCTTGATCATGCCGTCCTCGAACGGGATCGAGTCGATCCCGGCCCAGCTGATCGTCTTGCCGCTCGGAGGCGCCTCGATCTCGCCGCGGCGCATTGGCTTGGTGTGGGTCGCGGTCGCCGTCCACTCCTGCACGACCAAACCCTCGCGCACGTAGAGCCGCCGCGTCTCGAAGCGCAGGTCGGGCCAGCTCTCGAAGATCGAGGCGATGTGCGCCCGCACCTCCGCGCCGCTCGCCGACTCGCCGGCGGTGTGGTTGGCGAAGACCATGTCGGGAGCGTGCATGGCGACGATCGCGTCGACGTCGTGCGCGTTCCAGGCCTCGTTGTAGCGATTGATCGCCGCGGTGAGGGACTCGATGCTGTCGGCGCCGGCCATCGCCATGAATCTAGCCGGGCTGAAGCTCGTCCGCCAGCAGGTCCATCAGCAGGCCGTCGCGCCAGCCGCCGGCCGGGTCGCGCTCGTACTGGCGCATCACGCCCACCGGCCGGAAGCCGACCGATTCGTAGGCGCGGATCGCACGCTCGTTGTCGCGGGCGGGGTCGATCGTGATGCGGTGGTGACCGCGCTCGTCGATCAGCCAGCGGATCGCCGCACGCAGCGCCTCCGGCCCGATGCCTCGGCCCCGGTTCTCCGGGGCGAGCATGATGTCGACCCCGGCGTAGCGGTAGCTCGGCTCGTTCTCCTCCCAGACCCCCAACCAGCCGGCGACCCCACCGTCCACCTCGATCGTGAAGGCGGCGCTGTCATCCTCGTCGTCGCAGCGCAGATCGCGGCGCAGCTTGTCGCGGTTATCGATGATGCCCCACCACTCGACGCCGCCGCGGCTGGTGACGATCTCTTCCAGTCGCCCGAGGTCGGCCTTTCGTTGCCCCCTCAGCAACAGCCGCTCGGCCACCAGGGTCGGCAGCTCCTCGTTGCGCAGTGCACTCATTCGCCCTCCTTCGTCCAGCCGCTTTCTCGGCCGAGGTTATCTGCGCCCTGGCCGCCACATCCGCTGCCGTGAAAAGCTTGCGGCGTGGACGGGATCGGGCAAGAAGGGCTCGGCGCCGTCAGCGCCGACGTGGTCGTCGTCGGGGCCGGCCTCTCGGGTCTCTACGCGGCGCGGGCGCTCGCCGAGGCTGGGCGGGAGGTCGTGGTGCTGGAGGCGCGCGACCGAGTCGGTGGACGGCTGCTCAACGCCGTCCTCGCCGCGGGGATCGAAGTCGACGTCGGCGGACAGTGGGTCGGCGCCGACCACGCCCGGGTGCAGCGACTCGCGGCCGAGCTTGGGATCGAGATCTTTCCCCAGCACGGGGAGGGCCAGAACCTGCTCGACCTCGGCGGCAGGCGGCGGCGCTACCGGGGCACGATCCCGCGGCTCGGCCCCCGTGTCCTCTGGGACATCTTCCTCGCCCGCCGCAAGCTCGACCGGCTGGCGAGCGGAGTCTCCGCCGAGGAGCCGTGGGCGGCCGAGCGAGCCGCCGAGCTCGACCGGCAGACGGTGGCGCAGTGGTGCACGGAGAACGTGCGCACCGAGAGCGCCCGCCAGCTGATCGGACTCGCCGGCCGAACGGTCTGGGGGGCCGGTCCGGAGGAGCTGTCGATGCTCCACGTCCTCTTCTACGTCAGCTCTGCCGGCAGCTTCGACGCCCTGATCGATACCGAGGGCGGCGCGCAACAGGATCGCCTCGATGGCGGGGCCCAGATGCTGGCGCTGCGGCTGGCCGAATCTCTCGGCGATCGCCTGCGGCTCGGATCCCCGGTGCGGCGGATCGCGCGGTCGGACGATTCGGTGGCGGTCTTCGCCGACGGGCTGGAGGTGAGGGCCGGACGGGCGGTGGTGGCGTTGCCGCCGGCGCTCTGCGCCGGCATCGAGTTCGATCCGGCGCTTCCAGGGCGCCGCCGGCGGCTCAGCGAGGCGTTGCGCCCGGGCCGGCTGACCAAGTGCATGGCCCTCTACGAGCGTCCCTTCTGGCGCGAAGACGACCTCAGCGGCGAGGCCGTGTCCGACGCCGGCCCGGTCACGCTCACCTTCGACAGCTCGCCCCGCGACGCTTCGACCGGCGTCCTGCTCGGCTTCGTCGGCGGCCCGGAGGTGGGAGATCTGCAGCGCCTCGATGTCCAAGAGCGGCGCGCCGCCGTGCTGCGTTGCTTCGCGCATCTCTTCGGCCGGCGGGCCGAACAGCCGCTCGATTACGTCGAACAGGAGTGGTCGGCGGAGGAGTGGTCAGGCGGCGGGCCGACCTCCAACTTCGGTCCCGGCGGCTGGACCGAGTGCGGGCCGGCGCTGCGCGAACCGCTCGGCCGCGTCCACTGGGCGGGCACCGAGACCGCGACGGTTTGGAGTGGCTACATGGAGGGCGCTCTGCAGGCGGGCGAGCGCGCCGCCGCCGAGGCATTGGAAAGAGGCCGTTCGGTGGGCTAGGGTCGTCACACCGGCGGTTCCCCAGAACGGAGGTTGCATGGCCTACGAGATGAACATCCGAGGCACGCAGGACCAGGTGAAGATCCGCAGCCCTTGGGCGGCGGCGCTGCTGCCGATCGTCACGCTGGGCATATACCACCTGGTCTGGTGGTACCGGATCAACCGCGAGCTGCGGGATTACGGGAAGGCCAAGGGGTACGACCTCGGTCAGAACCCGACCAACTCGGTGCTGGCGCTGTTCCCAGGCGCCCTCATAATCATCCCGGCCCTGGTGACCTACTGGCGCGGCACCAAGCGGGTGATGGGTGCTTCGCGACTTGCCGGCAGGGAGCCGCTCAACGGCTGGATCGCAATCATCCTCTACCTCCTCCTCGCGCCCGGCCTCTGGGCCTACATCCAGGTCTCGCTGAACGAGGTCTGGCGCGAGGAGGCCGAAGCCCTGCCCGGTCAGGAACTGCCGCCTCCCGCCGACCAGATGCCGCCGCCGCTCGAACAGGAGCAGCCCACCTCGCAGGAGCAGCCGCCCGGCGCGCCGGGGCAGCAGCCGCCCTCGCCGTAAGGCCGACCAACCAGGACGTGCCGGGAGTTAACCCACCGTATGGGTGGTCGACTACCGGCACGTCCCGCCTCGCTACGCTCGGCGGGTGGATCGTGCGCTCCTGCAGCGGACGCTCGCCGAGGCGGGCGAGCCGACCTATCGTGCCTCCCAGGTCTGGGGGTGGGTGGCGCGCGGGGCGCGGGGATACTCGGAGATGACCAACCTGCCGGCCGCCCTGCGCGAGCGGCTGGAGGCGGACGTGCCGCTCTCGACCCTTTCCGTGCGGAGCGAGGCCAAGTCCGACGACGGCACCGTCAAGGTCCTCTTCGACACCGCCGACGGCCGGGCTCTGGAGGCGGTCCTGATGCGCTACCGCGACGGGCGCCGCTCGGTCTGCCTCTCCTCGCAATCGGGCTGTCCGCTGACCTGCACCTTCTGCGCCACCGGCCAGATGAAGTTCGGTCGCAACCTGACCGCCGACGAGATCCTCGACCAGGCCCTGCACTTCCGCCGCGTCGAGCCGATCGACCACGTCGTCTTCATGGGGATGGGCGAGCCGACGATGAACCTCGACGAGGTGTTGGCCGCCTGCGAGCGCCTGCCCGACCTCGGCGTCAGCCACCGCCGCACGGCGATCTCGACGGTTGGCTGGGTGCCCGGCATCGATCGCCTCGCCGAGTGCGAGATGCCGGTCGCCCTGGCGCTCTCGCTGCACGCCCCCAACGACGGGCTGCGCTCGCAGCTGATGCCGGTCAACGACCGCTACCCGCTGAAAGAGGTGCTGGCCGCCTGCGAGCGCTACCTGGCCAGGCGCCGCCGCAAGGTCTTCGTCGAGTACGTGATGCTCGACGGGGTCAACGACCTGCCCGAGCACGCCCGCCAGCTCGCCGCGCTGCTCGATCCCCGCGCCTACAAGGTCAACCTGATCCCCTACAACCCGACCGGCGCCTACGACGGCTCTTCGCCGGAGCGGATCGAGCGCTTCCGGGCGATCCTCGCCGAGCACCGCCTCACCGCCACCGTCCGCCTCACCCGCGGCCGCGACATCGACGCAGCCTGCGGCCAACTAGCCGCAAAAGCCGCCGCCTGACCCCGGACCCCGCCATCCGGCCCGCGTAGCCGCCGGGACCGCCGCCTGACCTCGGACCCCGCCATCCGGCCCCCA
>DASVWY010000231.1:0-6251 GCA_036392975.1 Solirubrobacterales bacterium
GAGCAGGACGATCGGCGAGCCGTCGCGGGGTCCGCGGTCGACCACTTGCAGGTCGCCGCCGGGGAGTTCGAGGATCTTGCCGCCCGGGACCGTCACCTCTGCGTCTTTCGTCTCCCTGCTGGTGACGATCGCGTTGAGGCCGAGCAGGACCGCCAGCGCCACGACGACTACGACCCCGATCTTCAAACCTCTGCCCATTGCGGCGATACCCTAGCCGCAACATGGAGAAGTTCGTCATCGAGGGCGGGGCGCCTCTCTCCGGGGAGGTGACGGCCGCCGGCAACAAGAACGCGGCGCTGCCGATCCTCGCCGCCTGCCTGCTGACCGAGGAGGAGCTGCTCCTGCACCGGGTGCCGCGGATCCGCGACACCGAGGCGCAGATCGCGCTGCTGGAACGGCTCGGGGTCGAGGCGGCGTGGATCGGCGACAACAGCCTGCGGCTGTGCGCGGCCGCCGTCTCCGCCGTCGAGGTCGACGAGGAGCTCTCAGAACAGATCCGCGCCTCCTTCCTGCTCGCCGGCCCGCTGCTGGCTCGTTTCGGCGAGGCGCGGATGCCTCCCCCGGGTGGCGACTTCATCGGCCGCCGCCGACTCGACGCCCACCTCGACGCCTTCATCGACCTCGGCGCCCGGGTCGAGGGCGACCGCTGGATCGAGCTGAGCGCGCCGTCGGGCGGGCTGCGCCCCTGCGCGATCTTCATGGACGAGCCTTCGGTGATGGGGACCGAGAACGCCTTGATGGCGGCGGCGCTGACCGAGGGCCCGACGATCGTCTCCAACGCCGCTTGCGAGCCGCATGTGCAGGACCTGGCCCGGCTGCTGACCAGCATGGGGGCGGCGATCGACGGGATCGGCTCCAACGTGATGACCGTGCACGGCCGCGACCGGCTCGGCGGCGCCGAGCACACCGTCTCTCCCGACCACATCGAGGTCGGCAGCTTCATGGCGCTCGCTGCCGCGACGGGCGGCGAGCTGCGGATCCGCGGCGCCGAGCCGGGCGACCTGCTGATGGTGCGGCGCCAGTTCCGCCGCCTCGGGCTCGAGTCGAAGGTCGAGGACGGCGACGTGCTGGTGCCGCCCGAGCAGCGGCTGCGGATCAGGTCCGACCTCGGCGACGCGATTCCGAAGATCGAGGACGGGCCCTGGCCCGCCTTCCCGGCCGACCTGACCTCGATCGCCCTCGCCCTCGCCACCCAGGCCGACGGCGAGATCCTGATCTTCGAGAAGATGTTCGAGAACCGCCTCTTCTTCGTCGACAAGCTGGTCGCGATGGGCGCTCGGATCACGCTGTGCGACCCCCACCGGGCGATCGTCAGCGGTCCGAGCCGTCTTCACGGCGAACGCGTCGAGAGCCCGGACATCCGCGCCGGCATGGCGATGCTCATCGCCGCGCTGGCGGCGGACGGCGTCTCGGAGATCGGCAACATCCGCCAGATCGACCGCGGCTACGAGGCGATCGAGGAGCGGCTGCGCGGCCTCGGCGCGCGGATTGAACGGGTTTCGTCAAAGGTACCTGCGTAACGGAGCGCTGGCTCCACCTTCCGTAAGGTCAGGCGGATGATTCACCCGATACCGCCCGGCACCCGCGACGTGCTGCCCGACGAGATGCGCGAGCTGCGCAAGCTCCACACGGCGATGCTCGACGTCTTCGAGAGCCGTGGCTACGGCCAGGTGGCGACGCCGGCGATCGAGTACGACGAGGTTCTGGCCCGCGGCGACGGGCGGACCTCGGAGTCGGCCTACCGTTTCTTCGACGAGCAGGGCGATCTGCTGGCCCTGCGCTCCGACATGACGGTGCCGATCGCGCGCCTGGTCGCCTCCCGTTACGCCGATGCCGAGCCGCCGCTGCGCCTCTGCTACCTCGCCAACGCCTACCGCGCCGTGCGCCCCCAGCGCGGTCAGATGCGCGAGTTCGCCCAGGCCGGGGTGGAGCTGATCGGCGCCGCGGCGCCCGAGGGAACCGCGGAGGTCGTGGAAGTGCTGGAGGCCGCACTGGACGCGGCCTGCCTCGACCGCGCCGTGATCGGGCTCGGCGACGCCGACCTCTACCGCCAGTTGCTGACCGAGCTCGGGGTCGAGGGCGAGGCACGCGACTCGGTCCTGGCGCGGCTGGCTAAGCACGACCTGGTCGGGCTGGAGCTGGAGCTGGAGCAGGCCGGGATCGGCGAGCGCGAGGTCGCCACCTGCGTGGCGCTCTCGCAGCTGCGCGGCGGTCGCGAGGTGCTGGAGGAGGCGCGTTCGCTGGGTGGCGACGCCGTCGAGCGCGCCACGGCGCGGCTCGGCGAGACCTTCGAGGCGCTCGAGCAGCGCGGGGTCGCCGAGAGGGTCCGGATCGACCTCGGCCTGCTGCGCGACCTCGGCTACTACAGCGGCGCGATCCTCGAGGTCTACGACCCGGCGCTGGGACACGTCCTCGGCGGCGGCGGTCGCTACGACCGGCTGCTGAAGCGGTTCGGCCCCGACCTGCCGGCGGCCGGATTCGCCCTCTACCTGGAGCGCGTCCACGTCGCCCAGATGGAGGAGGAGTCGCGGAGGGCGGAGCGGTGAGCGTAGAGGTCGCGGGAACGGGTGGCGTCAAGAGCGAGGGACCGCTGAAGCTGGCGGTGCCGCGTGGCGCCCTGCTCGGGGAAACGCTCGACACCCTCGACGCAGCCGGGATCGACACCGCCGCCGTGCGGGGCGAGTCCCGCTCGCTGATCTTCGCCGGCGAGGAGATCGTCCTGGTGACGATGCGCCCCTCCGACGTGCCGACCTACGTCGAGGCGGGCGCCGCGGACGTCGGCATCACCGGCAAGGACGTGCTGCTCGAGCAGCCCGACCGGATGGTCTACGAGCTGCTCGACCTCGGCTACGGGCGTTGCCGCATGGTCCTCGCCGGCCGGGTCGGCGACGAGCGCCTCGGCGAGTCGCAGCGGCGGCTGGGGATGATGCGGATCGCGACCAAGTACCCGCGGATCGCCGAAAGCCACTTCGAATCGACGGGACGGCAGGTGGAGGTGATCGAGGTCAAGGGCTCGGTCGAGCTGGCACCGCTGGTCGGCCTCGCCGACGGCATCGTCGATCTCGTCGCCAGCGGCCGCACGCTGGCCGAGAACGGGCTCGAGGTGCGCGAGGAGATCGTCGAGTGCACCGCCCGCTTCGTCGCCAACCGGGTCGCCCACAAGCTGCGGGCGAAAGAAGTCGACGAGCTGACCGCCCAGCTGAGATCGGCCACAGGGCAATGAGGGTGCGCCGCTTCGAGTGGGAGGGGGCCGGGTCGACGGCCGCGGCAGTTCGCGCCTGGAGCGCCGAGGCGGCCGCCCCTGTCGACGTTGGCCCGATCGAACGCGAGGTCCGCGAGGGTGGCGACGAGGCGGTCCTGCGCCTCACCGCGCGTTTCGACGCCACCGAGCGTGCCCCAGACGCCCTGCGGGTCGATCCCGCCGCGGCGGCGCGGGCACTGGCGGAGCTGGACGCGGGTATCCGCGAGTCGCTGGAGCTGGCGGCGGCCAACGTCCGCGCCGTCGCCCTGGCCCAGCTCGACTCCGACCCGCGCCAGGTCGAGCTGCCGCAGGGGCAGAGCGTCGAGGTCCGCTCGGTTCCAGTCGGGGCCGCCGGCATCTACGCACCGGGCGGGCGCGCCGCCTATCCGTCGAGCGTTCTGATGTGCGCGTTGCCGGCGCGGGTGGCCGGCGTCGAGCGGCTGGCGCTCGCCTCGCCGCCTGGGCCCGAAGGCAACCTCAACCCACTGGTCCTCGCCGCCGCCGAGCTATGCGAGGTCGATGAGGTCTACGCGATGGGCGGCGCCCAGGCGATCTTCGCGCTCGCCTACGGCACCGAGACGATCGCCGCCGTCGACGTGGTTGCCGGCCCCGGCAACGCCTGGGTGCGGGAGGCGAAGCGGGCCGTCTACGGGCAGGTCGGGATCGACTCCCTCGCCGGCCCCTCCGAGCTGATGTTGATCGCCGGGCACGACACCGACCCTCAGTGGGCGGCGCTCGACCTCTGCGCACAGGCCGAGCACGGGGCGGAGGGTCCCCTGATTGCCGTCGCCGTCGAGGACGCCGTGCTGGAGAGCATCGCCGCGGCCACCGAGGCCGCCGCGGCCGAGCGGCCGGCCGTCAGCGATTCGCCGCTGGCCCTGGTCCCGGTGCCCGACCTCAGCGACGCGATCGACCTCGCCAACGCCTTCGCCCCCGAGCACCTGGAGCTGCTAGAGGAGGATGCCTCGCGGCTAGCCGGGGGCGTTCGGACCGCCGGCTGCGTGCTTGCCGGCCGCCACAGCGCCACCGCCTTCGGCGACTACGTCGCCGGCTCCAACCACGTCCTGCCGACGGGCGGCGCCGGCCGCTTCACGGGGCCGCTCGGGCCGGACGCCTTCCGGCGCCCGCTGGCGACGCTGAAGGTGCCGGCGGGGGCGGCGGCGAAGCTTGCGCCGCATGTCGACACCCTCGCCCGCGCCGAGGGACTCCCCGTCCACGGCGAGTCGGCGATGATAAGACGATGACCCGAACGGCCGAAAAGCAGCGCAGCACCGCCGAGACCCGGATCCAGCTGGCGCTGGACCTCGACGGGGGGGAGGCGAGCGCCGCGACGGGCGTCGGCTTCCTCGACCACATGCTCGATCTGCTCGCGCGCCACGGCCGGCTCGGCCTCCGCGTCGAGGCCAGCGGCGACCTCGAGACCGGCGCGCACCACACCGTCGAGGACGTCGGCATCGTGCTCGGCCAGGCGATTGACGAGGCGCTCGGCGATCGCGCCGGGATCCGCCGCTACGGATCGGCGCTGGTGCCGATGGACGAGTCGCTGGCCGAGTGCGCGATCGACATCTCCGGCCGCCCACTCTGCGTGTTCGAGGCCGAGCTGCCGGCCACGTCGATCGCCGGCTTCGACACCGAGCTGGCCGAGGAGTTTTTCCGCGCCGTCGCCAACTCGGCGAAGCTGACCCTGCACGTCTCGGTCCGCTACGGCGCCAACGCGCACCACATGATCGAGGCCTGCTTCAAGGCCTTCGCCCGCGCGCTGCGCGTCGCCGTATCGGTCGACCCGGAGACCCGCGGTGTGCCGTCGACCAAGGGAACCCTGACCCAATGACCGCGCGGATCGCGATCCTGGACTACGGCATGGGCAACCTGCGCTCGGTCGAGAAGGCGCTGGAGCACGTCGGCGCCGTCGCCACGATCACCAGCGATGCGGCGACCGTTCGCAACGCCGACGGCCTCGTCCTGCCCGGCGTCGGCGCCTTCCCGAAGGCGATGGAGCGGGTGCGCGAGCTGGGCCTCGACGAGCTGATCGCCGAGCGGCTCGCGGCTGGCGTTCCGGTCCTCGGTATCTGCCTCGGCCTGCAGCTGCTCTTCGAGTCGAGCACGGAGCTCGGCGGCGCCGCCGGCCTCGGCCTGCTGCCCGGTGAGGTCGTCGAGGTCGAAGCCGACGGTCTCAAGGTGCCCCACATCGGCTGGTCGCCGGTCCGCTGGGAGCGGGGCTCGAAGCTGACCGAGGGGATCGAGAGCGAGACGCCCTTCTACTTCGTCCACTCCTTCGCGCCGCGGCCCGAGGCGAGCGACCTGCTCGGCAGCGCCGCCTACGGCGCCCGCTTTGCCTGCGCGGCGGAGCGCGACAACGTCTACGGCGTCCAGTTCCACCCCGAGAAGTCGAGCGGCGCCGGCCTGCGCCTGCTCGCCAACTTCGCCGGGGTTTGCGCCGCGGTCCCGGCCTAGCGCCGCCGTGATCCTCTACCCGGCGATCGATATTCGCGGCGGCCAGGCCGTGCGGTTGACGCAGGGCGACTACGAGCGGGAGACGGCCTATGACGCCGACCCGGTCGACGCGGCGCTGCGCTGGGCGGAGGAAAAGGCCGAGTTCCTGCACGTGGTCGACCTCGACGCGGCGAGGGCCGGCGAGCCGCGAAACCTCGAAGCGGTGGCGCGGATCGCCGCCGCGGCCCCCTGCCCGATCCAGGTCGGCGGTGGCCTGCGGGGCCCGGACTCGGTGCAGGCGGTGCTCGACGCGGGCGCCACGCGAGTGGTGATCGGCACCGCGGCGCTGCGCGATCCGGAGTTCCTCGACGCGATGCTCGCGACGCACGGGGAGCGCGTGGTCGTGTCCGTCGACGCCCGGGAGGGTCGCGTCGCCCTTCAGGGTTGGACCGAAGCAGGCGAGGAGGGGGTGGTCGAGACCGTTGCAGCGCTCGGAGAGCGCGGCGTTGCCCGTTTCCTCTGCACCGCGATCGAGGTCGACGGCACCATGGAGGGACCGGCCGTCGACCAACTCGAC
>DASVWY010000232.1:0-2224 GCA_036392975.1 Solirubrobacterales bacterium
GTCACCTGCACGCGGTACTCGTCCCATTCCTGCCGCTTGATCTCCACGAACCGCCGAAACGTGTGCTCACCCAGCGTGCGCAGCACCAGCTCGGAGTCGGCGGCGATGTCGATCGCCTCGCCCAGCGTTTCCGGCAGCTCCTCGATCCCGCGCTGCGAGCGCTCCTCCGGCGAGAGGTGGTAGAGGTTCTGCTCCATCGGCTCGGGAAGCTCGTAGCCCTTCTCGATTCCCTCCAGTCCCGCCTGCAGCATGCCGGCGAAGCAGAGGTAGGGGTTGCAGGCCGGGTCGGGGCAGCGCAGCTCGGCCCGGGTCGCGCCCTCCTTGCCGGGGTGGTAGAGCGGCACCCGGATCAGAGCCGAGCGGTTGCGGCGCGACCAGGCGAGGTAGACGGGCGCCTCGTAGCCGGGGACGAGGCGCTTATAGGAGTTGACCCACTGGGCGAAGAGCGGTGAGATCTCGCGCGCGTGGCGGAGCTGGCCGGCGATGAAAGCCTTGGCGGTCGCCGAGAGGAAGTACTGGTCGTCAGGGTCGAAGAAGGCGTTCTTGCCGTCTTTGGCCAGCGACTGGTGGACGTGCATGCCGGACCCGTTCTCGCCGAACAGCGGCTTCGGCATGAAGGTCGCGTGCCAGCCGTATTTCATCGCGTACTCCTTGACGACGATGCGGTAGGTCATGCAGTCGTCGGACATCTGTAGCGCGTCCTTGTAGCGCATGTCGACCTCGTGCTGGGAGGGGCCGACCTCGTGGTGCGCGTACTCGACGTGGATCCCCATCTTCTCCAGGGCGAGGATCGTCTCGCGCCGGACGTCGGAACCGGCGTCGAGCGTGGTCAGGTCGAAGTAGCCGCCGTCGTCGAGGACCTCCGGCACGTCGCCGTCCGGCTTGGCCGAGCGGAAGTAGAAGTACTCGAGCTCGGGCCCGATGTTGTAGGCGTCGAAGCCGAGCTCCTCGGCCCGTTTGAGGGCGCGGCGCATGATCCAGCGCGGGTCGCCCTCGTAGGGATCGCCTCCGGGCACGCGGACGTCGCAGAACATGCGGGCGACCGCGTTCTCTTCCTCCGGGCGCCAGGGGATGATCGCGAAGGTCGAGGGATCGGGCATCGCGATCATGTCCGACTCCTCGATCGGGTTGAAGCCGGTGATCGAGGAGCCGTCGAAGCCCATCCCCCCCTCGAAGGCGTCCTCCAGCTCGGCGGAGTTGATCGAGAAGCTCTTGAGCTGGCCGAGGACGTCGGTGAACCAGAGCCGGATGAAGCGGACGTCGCGTTCCTTGACGATTTCCGCCACCTCGGCGGCAGTCTGCGGTTTGTCTGCCATGCGGCCTCCTCGGCTCCGGTCGGGCGCTCTTTCGCGGCAACGATAGGCGAAGCGGACGAGGCCGGACTACAGCCTCGTCGTTGCGGGTAAATGAAGATCGCCCCGTGGGGTTGCGGGAGGGCTGGAAACGCGCTATAACTTACTTCGCGTAAGTTAGTAGCTCAAAGTAAAGTAAAGGCCAAGTAAAGGCTCTGTAAAGCGGTATGAGCCGAAGGCGGGAGCAACGTGACGGTAAAAACGGCATTGAGCAGGTTTCAGATCCACGACGAGCTGACGGCTCCGGACGAGAGTGCGCCGCTGATCAAGAGCATGCAGGCGGCTGGCGGCGCCGTGACCAAGTTCGTCGGCGTCCTCGCCGGCGCCCCCGCCGTGCTCCGCGCCTACACGCGGATGCGCTCGGAGCTGCGCGGCGGCGTCCTGCCGCAAGCGACCCGCGAGCGGATCGCCCTGGCCGTCGCCGAGCATCGCAACGACCCCTACAGCATCGCCCAGCACGCGAAGTCGGCGCGCCAGGCCGGGCTCGGCCTCGACGAGGTATCGCGAGCGCGCAACTTCACCTCCGGCGACGCCAAGGAGGCGGCGCTGCTCACCTACCTGAAGGCGACCCTGGAGGCCAACGACTATCCCCCCCACCACCTGCAGGAGGAGGCGCGGGAGATCGGCTGGACCGACGAGGAGCTGCTGGAGGCGATCGCGCACCTGGCGCTGAACGAGTTCCAGAGCCTGATCGCCAGCGCGGCGGCGCTGCCCAAAGATCAGGCGACGCCGCGGGTTCTGCCGTCGGTGGCGTAAAAGCATCGCGATTCCGGCGTGGGCGGTGAGGGGTGCTGGGGTGTCCCTGTCGCGGGCTGCCTTTTTCGCCGTGCGCGTCGCCTCTCTCGCTGAGGTGGCGGGGCGAAAAAGAGACC
>DASVWY010000233.1:0-3637 GCA_036392975.1 Solirubrobacterales bacterium
TGTACGTGCTGTGCCTACCTAGTTGCCTACTTTTTCCGCGGCGACGACCTCAGACGGCCGCAACCTGTCTTCGGAAAAAGTTAAGCGGAACCCCTACCGGGATAGGCCCTAGCCGCTGGCTGGCACAACGGCGATGTCCTCGAGGGCGAACTTGCCGTTCGCCTCGTCGGGATCGCCGAGCGGGTAGCGGCCGGTGAAGCAGGCGTCGCAGTGGTCCTCGGGCGGGGTGCCGACGGCCTCGTAGACGCCCTCCATCGAGAGGTAGGCGAGCGAGTCGGCGCCGAGCTCGTCGGCGACCTCATCGATCGTCCTTTCGTGGGCGATCATCTCCTCGCGGCTCGACATGTCGACCCCGTAGTGGCAGGGGTGGCGGATCGGCGGCGCCGAGATCCGCAGGTGCACCTCGGTCGCGCCGGCCTCGCGGAGCATCCCGACGATCTGCCGCGTCGTGTTGCCGCGCACGATCGAGTCGTCGACGACGACGATCCGCTTGCCGGCGACGATCTCCGGCAGCGGGTTGAACTTCAGCCGCAGGCCGTGCTTGCGCAGCTCCTGGCCGGGCTGGATGAAGGTGCGGGCGACGTAGCGGTTCTTGATCAGGCCGTCGTCGCGGGGCAGGCCCGAGGCCCGGGCGAACCCGGCCGCGGCCGGGTTCCCGGAGTCCGGCACCGAGATCACCAGGTCGGCCTCGACCGGCGCCTCGCGCCAGAGGATCTCCCCCATCCGGCCGCGCACCTGCTGCAGCACCTTGCCCTCGAGGCGGCTGTCGGGGCGGGAGAAGTAGATGTGCTCGAAGACGCAGTGCGCGGGCCGCCCCGCCTTCATCACCTGCCGCGTCTCCAGCCCGCGCTCGCTCAGCGAGACCATCTCCCCCGGCCGCACCTCGCGCAGCAGCTCGGCGCCGATGATGTCGAAGGCACAGCTCTCGGAAGCGACCACGAAGCGGTCCTCGAGCCGGCCCAGCGAAAGCGGCCGCACCCCGTGCGGGTCGCGGAAGGCGACGATCGCGTGCTTTGTCATCGCCACCGTCGAGTAGGCGCCCTCCAGCTTCGGCATCACCTCGGCGACGACGTCCTCGATGAAGCGGCCCTCGCTGGCGGAGAGCAGCGCCGCGATGATCTCCGAGTCCGAGGTGCCGCGGAAGGCGATCCCGCGCTCCTTCAGCTCGTTCCAGAGCTCGACCGCGTTGGTCAGGTTGCCGTTGTGGGCCAGCGCCAGCTCGCGGCCGTCGTCGCGCCAGACCGGCTGGGCGTTCTCCCAGGAGCCGCCACCGGTGGTCGAGTAGCGGACGTGGCCGATCGCCATGTCGCCCTCCAGCGCCCGCAGCTTCTCCTCGTCGAAGACCTGGGAGACGAGCCCCGCGTCGCGCAGGGTCGTGATGTGGCCGCCCTCGCAGGTGGCGATCCCGGCCGACTCCTGGCCGCGGTGCTGGAGCGCGTAGAGGGCGAAGTAGGCGAGGCGGGCGACGTCGTGGCCAGGCGCGAATACGCCGAAGACCCCGCATTCCTCGCGCGGGCTGTCGCGGTCTATCTGCCCCTGGGCCGGAGTCAAAGCGCGTGCTTCCTCGCGTTTTGAAGGACGAGACGCGCAGGCGGTCTGCCTACCCACGCAGAGTACTAGCCAGCGCCGTCGAGTAAGGCGTACGGATGGACGGGAGGCCGACCCGCGACGGCCGGCCTCCCGTCGGCCTAGCGTTGGCCTTTGGCTTTCCCTTTGGGTTTTGGCTTCGTGCCGCGCAGTTTCACTTTGACCGAGCTCGAGCTGGGCCGCCCCGCCACGTCGGTGGCCGACGCCGTAGCCGTCAGGATGAGGAAGCGTCTCCGTGGCAGCGCCCGCAACGCGGCTTTGACCCTCTGCGGCAGTATCAGCGTGAAAGTGGCGATCACGCCCGGTGCGAGCAGCTGGGTGCCGCCGTTGATGCTGATCACAGCCGATTTGCCGGCTTTGCCTTTTTTGCGTTTTTTCGGCACGTTGACGGTGCCAGACACGCTCACCGAGGCCGCGGAGCTGGCGCCGACCAGGATCTGGGCCAACCCGTTCCTGGCGATGCCGGTGGTCGTCAGCGTGATCGGCGGGCAATCGATCTGTACCGCCGCGCTCTGCGGGCATTTGTCCTGGGTCTCGTCGCCGAAGCCGTCGCCGTCAACATCGGGCTCGACAACGACGGAGACGGCAGCGATCAAGTTTTCTGCGGGCGGGTACGTATTGGTCGAGCCGACCGTCGATGGCGGCGTCAAGGCCCCCATCACGTCACCGGCGACACCAGAGCAATACAGGGGAGCCGACCCCGCCAGGCCCGTCCGCGGCGGCCGGCCGATCGCCTGCCTGAATCGGAATCCGCGTGTCGAAAGAGTTCAGCCCTTGGGACACGGTGCCCGGAGTGCTCTCGGCAACCGTCCGGAACTCGTTCGGATTGCCGGTTGGACGGAGGATTTGCAGCTTCTGGCCTACCGCGGTCGGAACCGCCGAGTTAACCTTCCACTTCGTGACGACTCCTGCAGATGGCGCCGCAATCGGCAGCGAGGCGCCGGACGCCCTGCTCAACTGGACGAACGTGTAGCCGCCGGCGCCGCTGGTCGCCTGGCAGTCGCTGCCGATCTCGATCGCCGCCGATGCGCCCGAAGCTCCAATCAGCGAGGCCGCTGCCGCGAGCGTCGCAATCAATCCGAACTGCTTTCGCATGTCTTAGCTCCTTGATGTCTGTGCCGGGAGCGAGCATCCACGCACTCGACTCGCCGCTTTAAAGCTTTTGCCTTTTCCGGCCAGCCTATTGGCTGGCGGCAGGCGATGCGAGCCGCTAGCTCTGGCACTGCGTCAGCGCTCGCCGCTCTCGGAGCCGAAAATCGGGATGCCCGGATTGGGCGACGTTTAAACAGCGGGGCGGCGCCGGGTAGCCGCCACAGGACCAAGCCAACGGAGGAGGAAACCGTGTTGATCGCCGCCGTAATCGGGATATGCGTATTGCTGCTGGTGCTGGGGTTCCTGCTGCCGCGTCTCTCGAACCATGCCCGCAGCGGCGCCGACAAGGGCTTCTCGGTAGGTCAGAGGGCAGGCGGCAAGGCGCCGGGGCCGCTCGGCCGCCTCTTCAGCAAATCGTTCGGCAAATCTCGCCGCGCCGCCGACAAGAGCCACTCGACCGGCCAGCGGGCGCGCTCGAAGATGCCGTTCTAGTCAGGGTGCCCGGGCGGGAAATCCCGCCCGGGCTGTTCAGGCGCTGCGCTTAGGCTTTTGGTTTCCGTTTGCCTTTTTTGCGCGGCGGTTTTTTCTGGCCTTTGAGTTTCACGTTGACGGTGTCGGTGCTGACGCGGCCAACCAGGTCGGTCGCGCTGGCGAGAACGCTCAGTTTCAGCGAGGCTTTGCGGCTCAGCGCTTTCAGCCTGTCCCTCAGGCTTTTCGGGAACAGGAGGGTGAAGCGGGAGATCGTCCCGGGCAGGACCACCTGGGTGCCGCCGTTCAGTTTGGCGGTTTTGCCTTTGCCCAGTTTCACCGTGCCGGTAACGGTCACCGGCGCCTGCGAGGTGGTCGTGATGAGGACGGTGGCCAACCCTTTTTTGGCGCTCCCCGAGGCATCCACGGTCACCACCGGGCAGGCGGTCTGGACAGCGGCCAGCTGCGGGCATTTGTCCTGGGTCTCGTC
>DASVWY010000234.1:0-6118 GCA_036392975.1 Solirubrobacterales bacterium
CGATCCGACGAACCAGGTCGTCCGCTCGCCCCGGTCGACGGCGACGAGCTTCGCGTGCAACCCGCGCAGCGCCGCTTCGCCCCCGCCCGCGTCGGCCTGCGGGTCGGCGGCCTCGTGCAGCACCAGCGGCGTTCGCCAGCCTTCCAGCGCCCTCCCGCCCATTCGCTCCAGCTCGCTGGGACGAGAAACGAGGCGACCGTCGCGGCTCGCACGCGCACGCAGTTCCTCCAGGCGGCCCGCGGCGAGGAACGGAGAGACGACGAGCAGCCGCTCGCCCCGGACCTCGGCCAGCGGATCGGCGGCGCCTCCCTCAGCGCGCCCCCCGAGCAATCGCAGGCGCGCCTCCTCGAAAGGCCTTGGCAGCGCAAAGCGGGCCCGGGCGATCGACCCCGCGAGCTCGCGCGCCAGCGGGGACGGACGCAGCTCGTCGAGCGCGGTGAGCGCCGCCGCGACGTCGCGACCGAGCGGCGCCCCCTCCTCGTCCTCGTCGAACCGCACCGCGAGGTCCCAGGAGGTGTCGTGGGTGAGATTTCGCGAGAGGACGAGCACGCGATGGCGCCGGCCGCCGCCGGCATCGCGATAGCGCAGCACCCAGAGCTTTGGATGAAAGGCCCCACCGCGCGGGGCTCGGACCGGCAGCAGGGTGGGTTCGAGCAGGGCGAAGAGCTTCTGGCCGGCGGCCGGCGGCCGGACCTGCGCCCGGTCGCAGTAGAGGGCGAGACGGGCCGCGTTCTGCTGAATCGCGGCCAGGAGCGCCGTCGGGTCGGGAGGCCCTTCGACGTCGAACAGGGCGAAGGCGAGCGGCGCGAACATCAGCGCCTCCAGGTCGACGCTGAAGCTCGTCCCCACCGCGAGGTCGAACGCCTGCCCCGCCTCCGGGCGCAGCGCCTCCAGGAGGTTTTCGCGATCCATCGGGTCGAGCACGTCAAGCCTCCTGGCGAATGTCCGCCACGATCTGACGCGCCTGCTCCCACCTGAACGTGAGCTTCGCCGGCAGGACGGCCTGGGCGTCGCGCCCGAACGTGCCGTCGCGCGAGAGCCGTGCCCGGTGCGCGTCCTTGGCGCTGTGCTCGCGGTCGACGATCAACTGCGCGGCGCGGTCCGATTGCCGCACCGCCGCCGGATCCTCGCGGACGAGCGCCGCCCACTCGCGTACGAAGCGCTCCTCCGCCGGCGAGATCCGGCTGTTGATGCCACGGACGACGCGCCAGAAGTCGTCCATCTCCGCGATCCACAGCCGGATCTCCTCGCGACGACCGGCGTCGGACAGGGGCGCCCATCCGGCGAACGCCTGGTCGACCGCGGCCGCGAGGTCGGCGTCTCGCTGCTGCCGGGAGACGAGCTCTGCGTAGAGCAGGCGGGCACCATCGAGCAGGTCCGAGAAGAGTCCCGCATGACGGACCGCTTCGCGCAGATCGCGCGAGGCTGTGCTCATCGGATGGCTCCATGGCGCCTCGACGTTGTCCGGGACCCCCTCCCGGACGAGCACCGCGAGCAGGGAGTCGCGGCGCTGGGCCGCCGGGGTTCCCGGCAGGGCGTCGCCGCCGGTGGCCAGGTCACGCAACAGGGCCGCCTCGGCGTCGGTCAGCTCAAACGACGCCGCCGCCGGGAAGTCGGCGGGCCGCAGGGCGGCGACCCGCGGGTCCCAGACACCGTCGAGCAGGTCGAGCTCCTCTTCCGGATCGCCATCCCGGCGCCGACGAGCGGCGACCATCTCCCGCACCTGCCCGAGACTGCCGCCGTCCCGGCGTATGCCCCAGGTCGCGAGCGCCGCCCACAGGATCACGTCGGGCGGCTGCTTGACGTCTGCCCCCGAGGCCCCGATCACGCCGCTGCCGGCGCCTGCCGACTCGCGCAGGGTCAGGGCAAGACGGCGCTGAAGCTTGCGGGCGCGATCCTCGGCACTGCCCCGACCGCCCCCGCCCCGTTCGAGCAGGAGGTATATCCAGGGCACGAACAGCAGGTAGCGGGCGCGCCTCCAGAGAACCGAGGTGCCGGGGAAGAGCCGGTCTGAGAAGGCGTCGCGGATCCGGCCGATGCCAAGCTCGTCGACGGCGCCCTCCTCGCGGAACATCTGGATTGCGTCGTGCATGCGGCGACGCCCCTCGCCGTCGTGGTCGAGCCAGGCGACGCGCGAAGCCAACGGCCAGCGGAACTTGTCTCAGGTCCCCGGCGTCGGGGCGATCTCGGTCGGCTCGCCGCCGCGCATCCAGTGGGCCTCGGGCGAGGGCGGCGTGTCGCGCAGGTACCACTCGGCGTCGAGGGCGCCCATGCAGCCGGTGCCCGCGGCCGTGACCGCTTGGCGGTAGGTGCGGTCGACGACGTCGCCGACGGCGAATACGCCCGCGACGTTGGTCTTGGTCGAGCCCCGCTCGGTGAGGATGTAGCCGTCCTCGTCGGTCTCGACCTGGCCGGCGACGACCTCCGACTTGGGGATGTGGCCGATCGCGACGAAGGCGCCGTCGACGGCGAGGTTCTCGGTCTCGCCGGTCTCGGCGTTGCGGAGGCGGACGTGGTCGAGCTTGCCGTCGCCGACGAACTCCTCGGTGACGAAGGGGGTCTTGAAGTCGATGTTGGGCCGCTCGCGGGCCCGGTCCTGCATGATCTGCGAGGCGCGGAACTCGTCGCGGCGATTGACGATCGTCAGCTCGCTGGCGAACTTGGAGACGAAGATCGCGTCCTCCATCGCCGAGTCGCCGCCACCGATCACGATCACCTTCTTGTCCTTGAAGAAAGCGCCGTCGCAGACGCCGCAGGTGGAAACGCCGCAGCCGCTCAGCTCCAACTCGCCGGGGACGCCGAGCCGGCGCGGCTCCGCCCCCATCGCCAGGATCACGGTCCGCGCCAGGTGCTCCTCGTCGCCGAGGTAGACCTTCTGCACGCCGCCGTCGCTGAGCTCGACCCGGTCGACGTCGTCGGTGACGAAACGGGTCCCGAAGCGCTCGGCCTGGGCCCGGAACTGGGTCATCATCTCCGGCCCCATGATCCCCTCGGGGTAGCCCGGGTAGTTCTCGACGTCGGTCGTGTTCTGCAGCTGCCCGCCCCACTGGAAACCCTCGAAGACGAGGGGCTCGAGGTTGGCGCGGGCGGTGTAGAGGGCCGCCGTGTAACCGGCGGGGCCACCGCCGACGACGATCACGTTCTCGATCTTCTTCTCGTCTGCCATCTCTGCCGCCGTGAGTCTAATACTTTACTTTTTATAGTAACGGGTGGTCAACGGCTTTCCTCAGCCGGAGGCGGGCTCCAGCCGTTGCTCGGGCCGGGGCTGGCGCTCGATCGGCAGCCCCGTCTCGTCCCATTCGTGGACCCGTGAGCGGAGCTGGAAGAAGGCGACGATTCCCGGCGGGATCGGCAGCCAGAAGGCGACCGTGCGGTAGACCAGGATCGCCGGGAAGACCGTCTCCTCGGGCAGGCCGAAGAGGACGAAGGCGCCGATCATGCCGGCGTCGACGGCCCCGACACCGCCCGGGGCGAGGGGGAAGAGGTTGCCGACCATGCCGAGGAAGAAGCCCTGGATGACGACGGCGATCGGGACGTGCACGCCGAAGGCTTTGAACGACGCCCAGAGGATGCCGATGTTCGCCGCCCAATAGCCGGCGGCGCCGAGGACCGCCAGCCCACCGCGGGACGGGTTGCGGAGGAGGTCGAGCGCGAACCTGAACCCTTCCCCGATCGTCGCCGGCACTTTGGCGACGCTCGTCGCGACTGCCTCGAGGCGCTCGTGGTGGGCGAAGTGCGGGACCCGCCGCCCCAGGTCGGACGGAATCCGGGTGATCAAAATGCCGCTCAGCAGCGCCAGGCCCGCTATCGCGGCCGGGATGATCGTCAGCTCGACCGAGTCCTTGCCGGGAAGGACGCCGGTGCGGAGCAGAATCCCGAAGACGATCACCGCGGCGGGATAGAAGACGTACTGGAGGCCGAGGAAGGCGACCATGCGACGCGCCACGTCGCGCCGGAGCATCCCCGCTTTGCGCAGCGCCCAGTAGGTGAGGGCGATGCCGCCGGCGCCGCCGGCCGAGAAGAGGCGCGTGGCCGCGACGCCGGCCATGTTGATCTCGTAGGTCTCGGTCCAGGTGAGGCGCAGCGAATCGCCGCCCACGACAGCCTTGAACAGGGCGATGTAGGTGGCGATCGCGGCCACGTTGAAGCCAATCGCGACGACGATCCAGACCGGGTCGGCTTCGCCGAGCTTGCTGAGCGCGTCGCCGAGGCCGACCAGCTTCGGGAAGAGGAAGTAGATCCCGATCACCAGGATCAGCACCAGCAGCAAGGTCTGCGCGACGCGACGCCGGGTTAAAAGCGGCAGCTCGGCGGCGCCGTTGCCGTTCGCCGAGTCCTGCGGAGACACGTCACGGACGCTACCCGTTGGCGAGGCGCTCCAGACGGCGAAGGCCGCGCGTGACCCCGTGAACCGCCGGTTCGGCGAGCGGCTCGCCGCGCCTGACGACGGCCACCAAACTGGCGCCGGCGGCGAGATCGGTGACGTAGTGCTCGCCGAGGTAAACGAGGGCGAAGCCGAGCGTCAGCGCGTAGGCCCAGCCGACGGCGCCCGGCGCCCGGCCGGCCTCGCCGAGGGAGAGCGCCGCCATCGTCGAGGTCGCGAAATGCAGCGAGGGCATCGCCGCCCACGGATTGCCCCCCAACGCCCCGTAGAGCGCCGGCCAGGCCGAGCCCCAGGTGTCTTCGCCTACCGGGACCATGATCCGCCGCACCTCCTCCCCGGTCAGGCCCTGCTCGGAGGCCCACCAGGGAGGCGCGGTCGGGACGAGGAAGTAGCCGACGCAGCCGAGGTCGAAGACGGCCGCCATCTGCCGCGCCGCCCGCGGGAAGCGCTCGGGGTGACGGAGCAAGATGAAGAGCAGCGCCAGGTAGGGCTCGAGAAACCAGAGCCAGTGGACCCAGGTGAGGAAGCGGTCGAGCGAGCGGGTCCCCGGCAGCCGGGCGACGGCGCGCTGGAGGCGGACGTTGGGCAGGCGCCCGAGGCCGATCGCGCGGTCGGCCACGATCGGGTAGCGGGTGCGGAGTCGGCGCTGCAGCCGCACCGGATCGTCGTAGGGAAGCTCGTGGGCCATCGTGAAGCCCCACATCTGCAGGGCGAAGAGGCCGATGTCGCGCTTGTGCGAGCGGGGATAGAGCACGGCCAGCGCCAGCGGCCCGGTCGCGCAGGCGGCGATCGTCACCGGGGCGGGGATTCGGGCTCGGCGCCGCAGCAAGGGGACGGCGACCGCCGCCGCGATCGCTCCTGCCGCTCCGGCGCGCACCGCGGTTCGCAGCGCCGGAGATGGACGAGCTCGCCTCCGCATGAAGGCGGCGAGTATATGGAGCACCCGACGCATCGGCAGGTGGATGCGCGCGCCGCGGGCCGCCCCCTCGCCTGATTAGAATGGCCGCGCTTTGGCCCCTCACAGTCCGGGCACGGACCAGATCGAGACCCTGCTTTGGATCGGCTTCGTCGCCGCGGCGATCCTCATCGTCGCGGTCAACGCCGGCCTGATCTACGCGCTGCGGCGCTACCGCGCCGAGCGCGGCGTCGAGGTGCGGGAGCCGAGCGAGGACCGGCGCCTGCAACTGCGAGTCGGAGGGGCGCTCGCCGCCTTCGCCGCGGTCCTCCTCGTCGTCAGCCTCATTTACACGGAGAAGGCGCGGGAGGCGCCGGCGAGCGGGCCTGCCGGCTTGCAGGCCGAGGACCCGCTGCGGATCGAAGCGACCGGACAGCAGTGGCTGTGGCGCTACGACTACCCCAACGAAGCCTTCTCCTATTACAAGCTGGTGGTCCCGGTCGACACCGCGGTCGAGCTCGACCTGGTCTCCACCGACGTCGTCCATACCTGGGACGTGCCGGAGCTGGCCGGCAAGCGGGACGCGGTGCCGGGCAAGACGAACCACGTCATCTTCAGCGCCGACGAGGAGGGCACCTACTTCGGCCAGTCGGCGACCCTCTCGGGCGAGTCCTACGCGGCGATGCGAACCGAGGTCGAAGTCGTCTCGCCCGAGGAGTACGAAGCCTTCGTCGAGCAGCGCAAGAGCGACATCCAGGCGGCGCAGGACCGCGTCGTCGGCCTGATCGGATCGGGAGAGACGCAATGAGCGCACCTGCGAAGCGGCCGGAGCTGGTGGT
>DASVWY010000235.1:0-4885 GCA_036392975.1 Solirubrobacterales bacterium
AATCCTTGGCCTCGTGTCGATGCTGCTGATCCTCTTCCGAATCGTCGAGCCACCTATCTTCGACGTCGAAAGAACTGTCACGTACGAAGGAGCGGTCCAGTTCCCGATCTTCCTCGCTCTGTTGGCGGCAGCAGGGATCGCATTTGGCGGCTGTCTGGCAAGGGATGAGTTGAGGGCTTCACGTTCGAGGCCACCCTGAAGGCTGCATCTTCCTTGTGCGCCCTGCCGCAGCGGATCACTGCGCAGGGGTGCCTGCTGGACCTAGTGATCGGCCGAATGGGCGTGTAGGATGCGTCATCGCGGTAGTGTTAGTGGCGGCAAAGTGGTAGTCTAAATCGATGCCAGACGAGATCAGAACGTCACGCCAGTACCTGCCAAGGGTTGTAGACGACGAACTCGAGGAGCTGGCGAGCTCACTTCCCGCGGTAGCGATTGTGGGCGCCAAAGGCGTAGGCAAGACCGCGACTGCGAGTCGACGGGCAGCCACCGTTCACGCCCTAGACGATCCCGCGCAACGCAGCGTTGCTCGGGCCGATCCCGCGCGGCTGCTGGACTCCGACCCGCCGATTCTGATCGACGAGTGGCAATACGTGCCCGAGTGCTGGGACCTCGTGCGGCGCGCCGTCGACGCGGGTGCCGATCCAGGCCGCTTTCTCCTGACCGGCTCGGCGTCTCCGGCCGAAGTGGAGACTCATTCCGGGGCGGGTCGGATCGTCAGCGTCCGGATGCGGCCGCTGGCACTTTCCGAGCGCGGCGTCGAGCAGCCCTCGGTAAGCCTGCGGGAGCTACTGGCTGGCGGGCGTCCGCCGGTCGAGGGGAGCACGGACCTGAGGGTTGGCGATTACGTCCGGGAGATCCTGCACTCGGGCTTCCCCGGCATGCGCCACCTCTCGGGACGGCCACTGCGCGCCCAGCTGGATGGCTACCTCGATCGGATCGTCGACCGTGATTTTCCGGAGCTGGGGCATCCCATTCGCAACCCAGCCGCGCTGCGCCGCTGGATGACCGCGTACGCGGCAGCTTCGTCTACCACTGCGTCTTTCGAGACGATCAGAGACGCCGCGACCGGTGGAGAGGGTGAGAAGCCGGCCAAGACCACCACTCAGCCCTACCGCGATGTGCTCGAGCGACTCTGGATACTGGATCCAGTCCCCGCGTGGATGCCGAGTCGAAATCGCATCCGGCGCCTATCGAGCCCTCCGAAGCATCAGCTAGCCGATCCCGCTCTCGCGGCGCGGCTCCTTGGCCTCGATGCTGACGCACTCCTGTCTGGGGGAGAGTTCGGCCCTCCGATCCCGCGAGACGGAACGCTGCTCGGCGCGCTGTTCGAGTCTCTTTGCACTCTGTCGCTGCGCGTGTACGCCCAGGCGTCCGAGGCCGGGGCCTTTCATCTGCGAACGAGCGGAGGGGAGCACGAGGTCGACCTCGTCATCGAGCGAAAAGACGGGCGCGTCCTCGCAGTCGAGTTCAAACTGGCGCGCGACATCGGCAGCGACGACGTCCGCCATTTGGACTGGCTCGCCGGACAACTCGGCGACTCGCTGATCGACGCGGTGGTTGTCAACACCGGCGAAGAGGCGTACCGGCGCTCGGACGGCATCGCTGTCGTTCCGGCGAGCCTGATTGGTTTCTAGGCGGAAGGACTGGAAGACCCTCGTGCGAGATGATGCTGTCATGGCCTTGAACTCACTCGAGGGCCGCGTCATCGCCATCGCTGGGGTCGGGGGCGGGCTGGGGCCGGTGGTCGCGGAGCGGCTGGCGGCGGCCGGCGCGTGCGTCTGCGGTTGCGATCGTGAGCAGGCGCAGGTGGACGAGCTGGGCTCGGCGCTTGGACTCCCCGAGGAGCGGTGGGACGGCCGGGCCGTCGATCTGCTCGACGAGGAGGGGGCGCGCGGCTGGTGCGAGGCGCTGGTCGAGCGGTTCGGCCGCGTCGACGGGCTCCTTCACCTGGTCGGCGGTTGGCGTGGGGGGCAGCCGCTGCGGGAGGCGCCGCTCGCCGACTGGGCGCTCCTGCACGACCTCTTGATCCGCACCGTCCAGCACACCACGCGCGCCTTTCACGACGCGCTTCTCGCCAGCGAGCGGGGGCGCTTCGTCCTCGTCTCCGCCAAGCAGGCGCAGGCCCCCACCAACTCCAACGCCGCCTACGCGGCCGCCAAGGCCGCGGCCGAGGCGTGGACGTTGGCGCTGGCCGACGGCTTCGAAGGAAGCGGCGCCACCGCCAACATCGTCGTCGTCGAGGCAATCCTGACCGCGGCGATGCGGGCGCGCGAGCCCGGCGGCGACTTCGCCTCCTTCACCCCCGCCGAGCACGTCGCCGAGGCGATCGTCTTTCTCTGCTCCGACGCTGCGGAGAAGATGAACGGTCAGCGATTGCCGCTTACCATGGGCTGAGATGAGCAAGGCCAGCTCCAAGCCCGCCGAGGGTGAGATGACGATCCGGCAGCTCGCGGAGCGGACCGGGATGACCGTCCGCAACATCCGCGCCCACCAAACCCGCGGCCTGCTGCCCCCGCCTGTGGTCCGCGGCCGCACCGGCTACTACAACGAGGAGCACGTGGCGCGGATCGAGCTGACCCGCGAGATGCAGGCCGACGGGTTGAACCTGGAGGCGATCCGGCGGGTGCTGGACAGCGGGGATGGCTCGGCCTCGGCGATCTTCGACTTCACCCGCGCCCTGCGGGCTCCCTTCGAAGACGAAACGCCGGAGATCGTCGAGGCGGACGAGCTGGCCGCCATCTGGGGCGAAGTGGCGGATCCGAAGCTGACCCGGCGAATCGAAAAGCTCGGCATCTTCCGCGCCCTACCCGACGGCCGGGTCGAGGTGATCAGCCCCCGCATCGTCGCGGCCGCGGCCGAGCTGGCCGCGCTGGGGGTCGGCATCGAGGGCGCCATCGCCACCGCCGAGAAGCTGCGCCGCCACGCCGACGGCGCCTCCCGCGCCTTCGTCGAGCTCTTCGTGAAGGAGATCTGGAGGCCGTTCGAAGAGGCCGGGCGCCCCGAGCAGGACTGGCCGCGGATGAGCGAGGCGCTCGAACGGATGCGCCCGCTCGCCGCCGGCGCCCTGCTCGCCGTCTTCCATATCGCCATGGGGGAGGCGGTCGAGAAGGAGAGCGAACGGATGCTGCGCCTTACCGCCGGCAAAAGCAGGGACGGCAGAAAACGCCGCCGTCGCCGCTAGCGGCAGCTCAGGCCAGCGCCGCTCCGTCCAGCTCCTTCGCGGCGACCTCGTGGCCGTCGTAGGGCAGCACCGCGAAGTACATCAACGAGGGCAGCAACGACTCCAGCTCGTCGGTTTCTTCCCGCTGCAGGCGCGCGTAGAGGACCGATTCGATTCCGCCGACGACTCCCGCCGCGGCGATCGCCGAGGGGGGCTCGGGGAGCTCCTTCCGCGCCTCGGCGTCGATGCAGGCGGCGAAGTGGTCGAGCAGCTCGTCGCGTCGCCGCAGGCCGGCCGGACTGGAGGCCCGTGCCTCGACGATCACCGTGCGGGCCGCGTGCGGTTCCTCGACGATGAACCGCAGCAGCGCTTCCAGGCCCCGTCGCAGCCACGGGCGCCAGCCCGTGTCCTCCTCGCCCACTGCTGCCTCGAGACACTCGCGCAGGCGCTGCGCAGAGGTGTCGAAGGCGGCGAGGAAGCAGTCCTCCTTGTCCTCAAACTGCTCGTAGAAGGTCGGGCGCGATACGCCGGCGCGGGTGAGGACGTCCTGCACCGTCAGCGCTCTGTAGCCCACCTCGTTTACGGTCTCCAGCGCCGCCGCCAGCAGCCGCTCCCGCTGCACCGCCTTGACCAGCTCCGGGGGCAGCGTCCTCACCCCCGCTGGGAAGCGTCCGCCCGCCCGCGTCAGGAGCGCCACGGCCTCGCTGAGTTCGGCGTCCGTCCAGCGATCGCCAACCGCGCTGGCAAGCATCTCTTGGCTGAGGAGAACCCGGTCCGGTGACATAGAAGAACCTTTACGTTTCTACTGAAAATCAACCAGTCGCTAATAGGGTACCAGAAAAGTCTTCGACATGCATGGCAATTCAACGTCTCCGAGGTATCCTTGCCTGCATGCCGCCACGGGGAAAAGGGGGGGCGGGTGCAGAGCCGGCCGCCGCCGCGAGTGAAGTATCCGTACGGCCGACGCTGCCGCGCGAGTTCATCGCCCTCCACAAGCGTCGCCGGATCATGGACGCGCTGGCCGAACTGTCGGCCGAGCAGGGCTATGAGGCGACCAAGATCTCGGACATCGTCCGGCGCGCGGCGGTGGCGCGTAAAACGCTCTACGACAACTTCACCGGCAAGGAGGAGGTCTTCCTCGCCGCCTTCGATGCCGCCGTCGAGGAGGCCGTTCGCCGCGTGGAAGAGGATTGCGCCGCAGCCGAAGGCGGCTGGGAGGAGCGGATCGAAGCGGGCCTGGCGGCTTTCCTCGGCTACGTGGCGGAAGACCCCGCGCTGGCGCGGATGTGCCTGATCGAGGCCCTCTCGGCGACACCGGCCACAACCAAACGCTACGAGGACGCCCTGCAGAGCTTCGTCGAGATGGCCGAACGGGCCCTGCCGCGGGACGCTCGGCTGCCGGAAACGATCGCGGAGACAGTGGTCGGCGGAGTCGTGTGGATCGTCTACCAGCAGATCCGCCGCCACGAAACAGAGCAGGCCGAGGACCTCTTGCCGGAACTGACGGAGTTCATGCTGGCGCCGTACCTCGGGGTCGGCGCCGCCGGGGGTGCGGACGGGTAAAGCTGAGCGCTGGCAGTATTCAGCGCCAATGAAGTCCCTGCCGCGCGGCCGCCACGGCCTCTCCCGCGAGTTCGTCGCCCAGAACCAGCGGGAGCGCCTGCTGACCTCCATCGCCGAGTGCCTGCACAAGCGCGGGTACGAGAAGTCCACCGTCTCGGCCAT
>DASVWY010000236.1:0-2024 GCA_036392975.1 Solirubrobacterales bacterium
AGGTCGCCCGTCTCGTGATCGGGGCGTGGATCGCCGGGTCTGGAGTTGCCGATGCGCACCGTAGCCAGACCCAGCCGCTTGCCGGCCTCGACGTCGCGAGCGGTGTCGCCGATCATCGCGCCGCCCTCGATCGAGACTCCCTCGATCTCATCGGCGGCCCGCTCGAACATCCCCGTTTCCGGCTTGCGGCAGTCGCAGGTCCCGGCTTCGTGCGGGCAGTGGACGATCCCGTCGAGGTGGGCGCCGGAGCGGGCCAGCTCCGATTCGAGGCGCGCGTGGACCGCGGCCAGGTCGCTCTCGGTCATCCGTCCGAGAGCGATGCCGCGCTGGTTGGTGACGACCACGGCCTTGGCCGGGTGCTGGTTGAGAAGCCGGATCGCCTCCGCCGCTCCCGGCAGCAACCGGACTTCATCCGGCGCCGCTACGTACTCGCCCTCCGGGGGCGACTCGTTGATCGTGCCGTCGCGATCCAGGAAGACGGTGGCGCCTGGGGCGAGCCTCGGCCCGCTCAAGCCGAGTCGGCCTCCTCGACCAGCCGCGCCTCGACCCACTCGCAGATCGTGTGGGCGGCGAGCATGTGGCCCTCCTGGACGCGCGGCGTGTCGGCGCTGGGGATGCGAATGCGGTGCTCGGCCGCCGCGCCCACGGGGCCCGGGTCGGCGCCGGTCATCGCCACGGTCGCGATCCCGAGCTCGGCCGCCGCTCGAAGCCCTTTCTCCACGTTGACCGAGCGACCGCTGGTGGTGAAGCCCATCGCGACGTCGCCGCGGACGCCGAGCCCGCGCAGCTGGCGGGCGAAGACCTCGTCGTAGCCGTAGTCGTTGCCGATCGCGGTCACCGAGGAGGGGTTCGCGACCAGCGCCATCGCCGGCAGCGGCGGCCGGTCGACCAGGTAGCGACCGACGAACTCGGCGGCGACGTGGATGGCGTCGGCGGCGCTGCCGCCGTTGCCGAAGAGGAGCAGCTTGTTGCCGCGCCGGTAGGCGTCGGCAATCAGCTCGGCGGCCGCCGCGATCTCCGCCACGCACTCCTCGCTCAGCATCGACTCGACCAGGGCGGCGCCCTCGCCCAGTCGCTGCCGCACCAGCTCCGCCGCGCTTGGCTCAGTCATCCTGGTGGCTCCAGGTCGTCAAGCCGACATGGTCGAACTGGAAGTCGACCGCGTCGGCGCCCAGCGCCGCCATCGCCGCGTGCACCTCGTGCTTGCGGTCGTAGCGGCAGTAGAGCAGCATGTAGCCACCGCCGCCGGCGCCGGTGACCTTGCCGCCGAGGGCGCCGTGCCGCTTCGCTTCCTCGTAGAGCTCGTCGATGTGCTCGTTGCTGATCCGCGGCGACATCTGCTTCTTCGAGGTCCAGGCCCGGTCGAGCAGGTTGCCGAACTCGTTCAGGTTGCCGCGCAGGAGGGCGTCCTTCATCGCCGTCGCCAGCTCCTTCTGCATACCCAGGCCGTCGACGGTGGAGGTTTCCCCCGAGCTGTAGCGGCCAACCTGGTCGTCGATGATGTGGTCGGAGACGCGCGTCTTGCCGGTGAAGCAGAGCAGCAGGTTGTACTCGAGCTCGTTGATCGTCTCGGTCGGTATCCGCAGCGGATTGACGATCACCTCGTCGGCGCGGAACTCCATGAAGTTGAAGCCGCCGAAGACCGCCGCGTACTGATCCTGCGTGCCGCCCTTGAGCCCGAGCTCCTCGCGCTCGACGGTGTAGGCGAGCCGCGCCCTCTCGTAGTCGGTCAGCGGCATCTTCATGTGCTCGGAGAGCAGTCCGATCAGGGTCACCATCACCGCCGAAGAGGAGCCCAGGCCCGAGCCCGGGGGGGCGGCGCTGTGCAGGAAGAGGTCGAAGCCGTGCGGGGAGTCGGCGGCGAGTTTCTGGATCGCCGCCTTGATCAGGTCGAGCTTGTCGCCTTCGGGGCGCGCCTCCTCGAGCGCGATCGAGGCGACCACGTCGAGGTCGAGCGACTGGATCACGATCTGCCGGTCCGGGCGCGGACGCAGGGTTCCGTAGGCGTAGCGGTTGATCGTCGC
>DASVWY010000237.1:0-10392 GCA_036392975.1 Solirubrobacterales bacterium
GTCTGGAAGATGAAGCTGAGCGTGTGGCGGCGAAAGGCGAACAGCTCGGCGCGCGAGGCGGCGCTGATGTCCTTGCCGCCGATCCGCACCGTGCCCTCGCTCGGCGAGTCGAGGGCGCCGATCAGGTTGAGCAGCGTCGTCTTGCCGCTGCCGGACGGGCCGAGCACGACGACGAACTCGCCGCGGTCGATCCTCAGATCCACCCCCTCCAGCGCGGTCACCGTGACCGGTCCCATGCGGTAGCGCCGGGCGACCCCTTCCAGCTCGATCAGCGGACGACCTTCACCTGAGTCTCCTGCCGCGCCGGCCATCCCCCACAATCTCCCGCATCTGGTCCCGGGCGAGCCGCATGGCTAACCCCAGCGCCGCAGCCGGTTGGCATTGCCTACGACCGACAACGAGCTGGCGGCCATCGCCGCGGCGGCGATCATCGGGCTCAACTGCAGGCCGATGAAGGGATAGAGCACGCCGGCGGCGATCGGGATGCCGATCGTGTTGTAGCCGAAGGCGAAGACCAGGTTCTGGCGGATGTTTCGCATCGTCGCCCGGCTGAGGTCGAGCGCGGTGACGACGCCGCGCAGCTCGCCGGAGACCAGGGTGACGTCGGCCGCCTCGATCGCGACGTCGGTGCCGGTGCCGATCGCGATGCCGACGTCGGCCTGCGCCAGGGCCGGGGCGTCGTTGATGCCGTCGCCGACCATCGCCACCAGCTTGCCCTCGTCCTGCAGGTGGCGGACCTCGAGCGCCTTGTCCTCGGGCAGGACCTCGGCGAGAACGCGGTCGATGCCGACCTCTCGCGCGATCGCCTCTGCGGTGCGGGCGTTGTCGCCGCTGATCATCACCACCTCGAGGCCGAGCCGGCGCAGCTCGGCGATCGCCTCGGCGGAGCCCGGCTTGACCGTGTCGGCGACCGCGATCGTGCCCGCGGGCTGCCCGTCGAGGGCGACGAGGATCGCCGTCTTGCCCTCCGCCTCCAGCCGCCCCGCGGAGCGCTCCAGCGGCCCCGGATCGATTCCCTCCTCCCGGAGCAGCCGCCGCGTGCCGATCAGCAGGCGCCGTCCCGCGACCGTCGCGCGCACGCCCCGCCCGGTCGCCGAGTCGAACTCGGCCGCCTCCGGCAGCGACAACCCGCGCTGCTCGGCGCCCTCGACGACTGCCCTGGCGAGCGGGTGCTCCGAGGAGCGCTCCGCCGCGGCGACCAGGCCCAGCAGCTCGGCCTCCTGGATTCCGGCGACCGTCACCACGTCGGTCAGCGAGGGCTCCCCGCGCGTGATCGTGCCCGTCTTGTCGAGGACTATCGCGCCCAGCTTGTGGGCCGCCTCCAGCGCCTCGGCGGAGCGGATCAGCGCTCCCCTCTGCGCGCCCTTGCCCGTCGCCACCATGATCGAGAGCGGCGTCGCGAGTCCGAGCGCGCAGGGGCAGGCGATGATCAGCACCGCCACGGCCGCGACCAGCGCGTAGGTGAGCGCCGGCTCGGGCCCGACGTCGAACCACACCACGAAGGTGGCGACGGCGATGAAGATCACCGCTGGGACGAAGTAGCCCGCGACCAGGTCGGCGACTCGCTGGATCGGCGCCTTCGATCCCTGCGCCTGCTCGACCAGGCGCACGATCTGGGCCAGCATCGTGTCGCGGCCGACCCCCGTCGCGCGGAAGCGGAAGGCGCCGGTCTGATTCATCGTCGCGCCGATCACCGTGTCACCCGCCTCCTTGGTCACGGGCAGCGACTCGCCCGTGACCATCGACTCGTCGAGGGTCGAGCGCCCCTCCACAACCTCCCCGTCGACCGGGACCTTCTCCCCCGGTCTGACCGCCACCACGTCTCCCGGCACGACCTCCTCGACCGGGACCTCCTGCTCGCCGGAGTCGCGCACGACCCGCGCCGTCTTCGCCTGCAGGCCGATCAGCTCGCGGATCGCCTCGCCGGTGCCCGCCTTCGCGCGCACCTCGAGCAGCCTTCCCAGCAGGATCAGGGTGACGATCGTCCCGACCGCCTCGTAGTAGACGTCGCGCAGATCGCTCGGCAGCAGTCCCGGGAAGACCGTGACGAAGAGGCTGTAGCCGAAGGCCGCCGCGGTGCCGACCGCGATCAGCGTGTTCATGTCGGCGCTGCGATGAGCGAGGGTGAGCCAGCCGGTGCGGTGGATCGGCCAGCCCGCGTAGAGCATCACCGGGGCGATCAGCGCCAACTGCAGCCAGGGGTCGAGCAGCAGGTCGGGGATCCAGGTGACGTCGAAGACGTCGCTCGCCATCACCGCGAAGAGAACCGGCGCGGTGAGCAGGGCGCCGAGCGCGACCCGCCGGCTGAGGTCGGCGATCTCCTCGCGCCGGGCCGCCGCCTCGGCGTCTTCGTCGCGACCGGAGCCGTCCACCCGTCCATCGCCGTCGCGGAGCGCGTAGCCGGCGTCGGCGATCGCTTCGCGCAGCCGCTCGACGCCGAGCTGGCTCGGGTCGTAGTCGATCGTGACCCGCTCGGTCGCCATGTTGACCGCGGCCCTGTCGACCCCCGGCAGGGCCAGAACCGCTCCCTCGATCGTCGCCACGCAGGAGGCGCAGCTGATGCCGCCGGGCTGGAGCGCCAATTCCACCTCGACCGGCGTCGCCACCTCCCGCCTCGGCCCGACGCCAACCGCCTCGGCGAAGGCTCCGGTCGAATCCTCCTCGGTTGCGCCTCCGTTTCCACCCGCCGTGGCCGGCTCGACGACCAGCTTGCCGTGGACCATGTTCATCCCGCAGGCAAAGCCGAACTCGCCGCTGCGATCCGGGGTGAACTCGACCGTGGTCGTGGAGAACGGAGCGAGGGAGCGGCTGACGCCGAAGTCGGGGAAGACGACGCGCGAAGTGCAGTCGCCGGTCTCCTGGCGATCGAAGATCAGTTGCAACGGCACTCCGACGCGAGCGCGGATCAGGCTCGGCGAGTAGCCACCCTTGACGGCGATCTCGACCCGTTGCCGGTCGCCGGCAATTTCGGCTGCGTGGGCCCTCCTTGCACCGAAGAAGAACCAGGCGAGCGCGGCGATGGCCGCCACGCCTCCAGCGCTGACAAGGGCCTCAGCCATCTCGAGGGACTATCGCACGGCGTCGGGGCCACGACCGCCGATCGCCTACCTTTCGAACAACCACACAAAGAGGAGGAACGAGGCCATGGCTGACCAGACGATCACGTTGACGCTTTCCAGGCCGGACGCGGAGGTGTTGGTGGGGGTGCTCGCCTCTGAGCGCTACAACGCCGAGACCGAAGCGGTGTGCGACGGCATCCGCAAGCAGCTCGACGAGAAGCTGGCCGACTGACGATGACTTCGGCAGACGACTCGGTTCTGCGCGCCAGTCCGGGCGATCGCCTGGTGGTTCGAGGGCATCGCCAGGGGGAGCCGCAGCGCGATGGCGAGATCCTGAAGGTGCTTGGAGAGGACGGGGCGCCGCCCTATCTCGTGCGCTGGGAAGACGGTCATGAGTCCGAGGTCTTCCCGGGCTCGGATGTCTTCGTTCAGCATTTCGGCGACTCCCCGAAGAGTTAGGCCGCAGGACGATCGAGCCTAGGCTTGGAGCCATGGCCAATCCGATCCTTGCCGACGATCACTCCCCCGACGCGGTTCGTCGCAGGCTGCGCAGCCCCCCGTCCTCGAGCTACCTGCGCGACTTCATCTACGGCGCGATCGACGGCGCGGTGACCACCTTCGCCGTCGTGGCCGGGGTCGAGGGCGCCGATCTGAGCGCCAGCGTGGTGCTGATCCTGGGCGGCGCCAACCTGATCGCCGACGGGTTCAGCATGGCCGTCAGCAACTTCCTCGGCCTGCGGGCGGAGCGCCAGCAGCTGGAGCGCGCTCGCCGCGAGGAGGAGCGGCACGTGAGCCTGGTCCCGGAGGGCGAGCGGGAGGAGATCCGCCAGATCTTCGCCGCCAAGGGGTTCGAGGGCAAGGACCTCGAGCGCGTCGTCGACGTCATCACCGCCGACCGCGACCTCTGGGTGAGCACGATGCTGAACGAGGAGCTGGGCCTCGGCGGGGCGGAACCCAGCCCCCTGCGGGCCGGCGCCGCGACCTTGCTCGCCTTCGTCACGGTCGGCTCCTTCCCGCTGCTCGCCTTCGTCTTCGACGCGGTCTTCCCCGGGGTGCTCGACCACGTCTTCGCCTGGAGCGCCGCGATGACGGCAGTCGCCTTCTTCGCCGTCGGCAGCCTCAAGTCGCGCTTCGTCGAACAGGCGTGGTGGAGAGCGGGTCTGGAGACGCTTGCGGTCGGAGGCGCCGCGGCGGTGCTCGCCTATGCGGTCGGCGCTTTCCTCGAGGCCATCGTCTGAGCCGGCGCCATCAGACTGGCGACGAGCTCGACGTACTCGGCAAGTCTGTTGATGCCGAGGAACCGATCGATCACCCGCTGCCGCGCCGCCTCGCCCAGTCGCGCGGCCCGCGCCGGGTCTTCGATCAGCCCGCGGATCGCGTCGCCGAAAGCGCCCAGGTCGTGCGGATCGTCCACCAGCACGCCGCTCTCGCCGTCGACGATCTGGTCCTGGATTCCGCCGACGCGACTGCCGACGACCGCCTTCCCCTTCCACATTCCCTCGGCGACGGTCAGGCCAAAGCCCTCGGCGATGCTCTTCTGCACGATGACGTCGGCGCGGCGCTGAAGCGCGTTGACCATCGCGGCGTTTTCGTCGAGGTCGTTCATCGGCAGGCTGGCGAGGTGGACCCGCCTTCGCTTGTCCTCTGGCAGATCGCGCCAGCCTCGGGCGAGGCTGCCGTAGACGGCCTCTCCCTCCGGGTCGTCGGCGACGGCGTGGGCACTTGGGGCAGCCATGACCAGATGGACCCTTGGGTCGACCAGATGCCGCTCGAAGCACCTGAGTAGGCCAATCGGATCCTTGAGCCTGTCCCAGCGCGAGACCTGGGCGACGACCCGCGCGTCCGCCGGCAGGGGCGCCTCCTGCAGCAACTCGGCGCGCCGATCGACGCGGCCGGGGCTTCCATCCCCCCGGACGTAGACCGGGGCAGTGCCGTCGGCCAGGCTCTCTTCGAGCCCCGCGACAGCGAGGATCGCCGCGACGGCCGCCGGCTCGAGATCCTGGTTCTTCGGACAGAAGGCGTCGATGCAGGGAGCCATCAACCACACCCTCTCCTCGTCCAGCCCCTCCCAGACGTACTTCCTGCGCGAGAAGACGCAGGCGTCCGCGGCCTCGACGTAGGGCCGCAGGAAATCCCAAGCCTCGCGAGCCAGGGCGTTGGGCTCGTCGATGCCGACGTGGCATCGCCAGATCACCTTCACTCCCAGCTCCTTCAGCATCGGCACCAGGCCGGCGGACTGTGGGTCATGGAGGTAGACGACGTCCCCGGGCTGGATCAGGCGAGCGAGGTGGGCGCCGTTCACGGCGAGGGTCGCCTCGTAGTCACGGCGCTCGTCGACGCCGAGCGCGCCGCCGTCGCCGGCGCTGCCGTGGAGCCGGTTGTGCAGGCGCTTGGTGATCCTGAAGAAATCCGAGCCATCGCGCAGAACCACCCAGCGGGTGTCGATGCCGGCGCCGCGGACGTAGGGGAGCAGCGAGTGCAGCAGCTCGGCGACACCGCCACCGCGCGCGGTCGAGCTCACGTGCCAGATCGCGTGGCCGGAGAACTCGTGCCGTGCCCGCGCGGCGATTCGCTCGATCTCGACGAACTCCTCGTCGCCGAGCAGAGCCCTGTACCGGTCGAGCGGCTGGGGCGGAATCAGCATGAACTTGGGAAGGGCCATGAGCCGTTCCTATGCGGGCCGAGCGCTCATCCGTGCGGGCAGATCACGGCGCGGCCGTCGAGCTCGCCGGCGCGCAGCTTCTCGTAGGCGTCCGCGACGCGATCGAGCGGGAAGCGCTCGACGTGGGATCTGATCTTCCCGGCTTTTGCCAACTCCAGGACCTCCATCAGCTCGATCGCCGTGCCCCAGTAGGGAAGCGTCAGCTGGGCCTCGAAGGGCAGCGCGCCGAAGCCGAACTGAAACGTTCCGCCGGCAAGCCCGACGACGGTCAGGTGGCTCTGGAAGCGGACGACCTTGGCGCCCAGCGCCAGCGTCTCGTCCCCGCCGACGTTGTCGAGCACCAGCTCGGCGCCGTGGCCGTGGCTCAGCTCGAGGATCGCCTCAGCCGCGCCCTCGCCCGGTTCGATCGCCTCGTCCGCGCCGACCTCGCGCGCCAGCTTCAGCTTGGCGGCGGAGGTGTCGACGGCGATCACCTGGGAGGGCGTCAGCTCGCGCAGGATCTGGATCGCCATGTGCCCCAGGCCCCCGACCCCGATCACGACCGCGGTAGACCCGGGCACGAGCAGGGAGAGCGAGCGCTTGATCGCGTGGTAGGGGGTGAGCGCCGCGTCGGAGAGCGGCGCCGCCTCGCGCGGGTCGAGCTCGCCGAGCGGCAGCAGCAGGCGCGCGTGCGGGACGAGCATGTACTCGGCCATGCCGCCGTCGAGGCCGAGGCCGCCGCCGAAGGCGCCGATCTCCGCCTGTCGTTCGCAGTAGGTCTCCGCCGAGAGACGGCAGGCACGGCAGCGACCGCAGCCCCAGGGGCCGTAGACCGCGACCGGCTCGCCGGGCTCGAGGCCTTCCACCCCGGCGCCGAGCGCCTCGACCCAGCCGGCGTTCTCGTGACCGAGCGTGAAGGGGAGGCCGAAGTTCATCGTCCCCTCCGGCCACTCCATCAGGTGGAGGTCGGAGTGACAGGCGCCGGCACCACCGACCTTGACCAGCACCTGGCCCGGACCGGGTTCGGGCACCGGCACCTCGCGCAGCTCCGGCTCGCTCTGCCAGGCGG
This sequence comes from Solirubrobacterales bacterium, assembly GCA_036392975.1. Lineage (GTDB taxonomy): Bacteria > Actinomycetota > Thermoleophilia > Solirubrobacterales > 70-9 > VRUE01. Next base: position 6,770 of record DASVWY010000237.1, read on the forward strand.
TCAGCTGGTAGGCCTTCACCGGGTCTCCGTCCTCTGCGCCCGGGCGGCGTCCAGCACCACACGCTGCTCGGCGGCGGCGATCAGATGGCGTGCCCCGTCGACGGCGTCGATGTTGACCGAGATCGCGTCGATCCCGTTCTCGACCAGGAGCCCCGCGTACTCGGGGTACACCGAGGGCGCCTGGCCGCAGATCGAAGTCTGAAGGCCCAGCGCTCGGGCTCGGGCGAGGAGCTCCGCGATGTATTCGGTGACGGCCGGGTCGCGCTCGTCGAAGACCTCGGCCACCAGCTCCGAGTCGCGGTCGGCGCCGAGCAGGAGCTGGGTGAGGTCGTTGGAGCCGATCGAGATGCCGGCCACGCCGAGCGCCGCGTAGCGCTCGAGGTGGAAGAGGACCGAGGGCACCTCGGCCATCACCCAGAGCTCGAAACCGGGGCGCGAGAGCAGGCCTGCCGCGTCGATCTGCTCGCGGCAGGCGACCACCTCGCGCGGAGTGCGGACGAACGGGAGCATCAGGTGGAAGTTGGTATGGCCCGCATCCCAGACCCGGGCGATCGCCTCGAGCTCCAGGCCCAGCAGGTCGGGCTCGCGCATGTAGCGCAGCGCGCCCCGGTAGCCGATCATCGGGTTTGCCTCCTCGGGCTCGAAGCGCTCGCCGCCCTGCAGGCCGCGGAACTCGTTGGTGCGGAAGTCGATCGTGCGGTAGGTGATCGGCCGCGGCGCGAACGCTGAGGCGAAGGCCGTCAGCGAGTCCGCCATCCGGGCGACGAAGCGCTCGCCGCGATCCTGCTCGATCAACAGGCGCGGGTGAACGCCCTCGAGCGCCTCGACGACCATCAACTCGGCGCGAAGCAGCCCGACTCCGTCGACGTCGAGACCGGCCACCCGCTCCAGCTGGGAAGGCTCGGAGAGGTTGACCAGGATCCTGGTCGCGGTGACCGGCGAGGCCGCCGCGACGAGCGGCGCGGTGGCCGGGGCCTCGACGGGAGGCGGTTGCGAGGCCCCGGCAGTCACCGTTCCCTGGCCCGCGTCGACGGTGACGAGCTGCCCGTCGCGCAGGATCTCAGTTGCGTTAGCAGTCCCGACCAGGCAGGGGATACCCAGCTCACGCGAGACGATCGCCGCGTGGCAGGTCATGCCGCCGGAGTCGGTGACGATCGCCGCCGCCCGGCGCATCAGCGGCACCCAGTCGGGCGCCGTCATGTGCGTGACCAGAACGTCTCCCTCAGCCAGGGCGGCGGCGTCCTCGCGCGAGGCGACGACGCGCACCGGCCCGCTGGCCAAGCCAGGGGCGGCGCCAAGCCCGCGCGTCAGCTCCTCGCCGCGCTCGTCTCCCTCACCGCCTCCCTCGCCGCCGACCGCGGTCACCGGGCGCGACTGCAGCATCCAGATCGCCCCCTCCTCGTCGATCGCCCACTCGGTGTCCTGCGGCGATCCGTAATGGGCCTCGATCCGCGCGCCCAGCTCGGCGAGGCGGCGGACCTCGTCGTCGCTCAGCACGGGGCGTTCGGCCTCCGCGCCCGAGAGCTGCCGGGTCACGGTTCCGCCGTCGGGCACCGGCTCGATCGCCAGCTCCTTGCGCCGCACTTCGCGCGAGGCGATCTCCAGGCCGTCCTTGCGGACGACGTAGCGGTCGGGTGAGACCGAGCCGGAGACGACCGCCTCGCCGAGCCCGAAGGACGCCTCGACGACGAGCCGATCGGCCGCGCCCGAGGCGGGGTCGATCGTGAACATGACACCGGCGCGCGTGGCGGCGATCTGGCGCTGGACGACGACCGCGATGTCCATCTCGGCCTGGCTGAAGCCACGCTTGGCGCGGTAGTAGACGGTGCGGGCGCCGAACAGGGAAGACCAGCAGCGACGCACCGCAGCGAGGACGGCGTCGGCGCCGCGCACGTTGAGCAGGGTCTCGTTCATCCCGGCGAAGGACGCGGACGCGGTGTCCTCGGCGGTCGCTGAGGAGCGAACGGCGACGGGCGCCTCCACCTCCCCCTCGCCGAGCCGCAGATAGGCGTCGCGGATCGCCGTCGCCAGCGAACCGGGAAGGGGCTCGTGCTCGATCGTCGCTCGCACTGCGTCGGCCGCCTCGCCGAGCGCGGCGGTGTCCTCGACGTCGACCCCGGCCAGGCGCTCGGCGATACGAGAATGCAGTCCGGCCTCGTCGCGGAAAAGGGCGTAGGCCGGGGCGCCGATCACGAATCCCGGCGGCACCGGGAGGCCCGCGGCGGTCAGCTCGCCGAGGTTGGCGCCCTTGCCTCCGGCGAAGGCGACGTCGCCGGCGTCGACGCGCTCGAAGCGGCGCACCGCGTCGTCGTTCGCGGTCTCGCCGGTTCCCGTCCGGACCTTTCCAGCCGCTCCGCTCACGGTCGCGGCACGACCATGACGGGGCAGGGCGCCCGGTGGACCAGCTCCGTGGAGACCGAGCCGAGCAGGGTCCGGGTCACCGGCCCGTAGCGGCGGGAGCCGACCACGAGGAGATCGGTGTCTTCGCTGCAGGCTTCCGCCAGCGTCGTCGCCGGGTCGCCGTCGAGACGCTGGCTGGTGGCAGCAAGTGCTGGGTCGACCGAGTTGACCGCCTCCGTGAGGATCTTCTCCGGGTCGGGCGGATACGACGGGACGTAGGTGAACATGCCGGACGGCAGCGGCGTGGTGAACGAGACGACCGTGAGGATGCGGATGCGCCCCCCGGTCATCCGCGCGATCGCTTCGGCGTAGGCGAGCGCCGCTTTCGCTTCGGGCGTGCCGTCGTATGCGACGGCGATCGTCCGGATGACCTCGTGTCGCTCCTCACCGTAGCCGCGCGGTGCGACGACGACGGCGCAGGGCGCCCCGTGCAGGAGCCCGTGGGCGACGCTGCCCATCACCGCGCGCCCGATCGCGCCCCGATGCGGCGAACCGACGACCACCAGGTCGACGTCCTCGCGCTCGGCACGGGTCGTCATCACCATGGCGGGCGATCCGCCGCCGAAGGCATGGGTCTCCACCTCGAGGTCGCCGAGGCGCTCGCGTGCCTCCTCGAACAGCGGCTCGGCCTCGCGCGCGTCCTCGTCGTCGAGGACCGCGTAGGGGATCGGAAGGGGGCCGTAGGGGATGACGGTGGCGACCGAGACGGCGGCGCCGGTCGTCGCGCCGATCAGCCGAGCCAACTCCAGCGCGTCGCGGCCGCCCTCGCTGCCGTCGAAGCCGACCAGCAGGCGCTTCAAGGCCTTGGCCTCGCTCGTCGTCGACTGGGTCGTGGTCTCGGTTGCGGCCATCTGCTCCTCCGATCGCGAATGAACTGAGAGCGAATCTAGGCGTGGCCACGAGACCTGTCATCGGGGGAAAAGCCCGAGCTTCGACCGGGGAATAACCCCGATGACGGGGTTCGGGGCGGGCTCGACAATCGGCCGAGATGCCATCGATCGAGCCAGCATGAACCTGCGCAGCATCTCGATCGGCCGCCTTGCCGGCATTCCGATCGGCGTCCAGCCGTTGTGGCTGGCGATCGTCGGGCTGATCACCTGGTCGCTGGGGGCGGTCTATTACCCGGAGGCCGTCTCGGGCATCGCCCCGGCCTTCGCCTACGGCCTCGGCCTGCTCAGCGCCCTCCTGCTGTTCGCCAGCATCCTCCTGCACGAGCTGGGCCA
>DASVWY010000238.1:0-7002 GCA_036392975.1 Solirubrobacterales bacterium
CGATGAAGCCGGGCGAAGCGGTCTGCGAGAAGAGCCCGCCGGACTCGCCGAAGCCGGCCAGCTGGGCGTCGTAGACGGCGTTCGGCGAGGAGCGGGTGACGACGCGGACGCCGCCTTTGTAGAGCCGCAGCCCGATCGTCCCGGTCACCTGGGCGTTGACGGCGTCCATGTAGGCGTCGAGGTCGGAGCGCAGCGGCTCCCACCAGAGCCCGGCGTAGACCAGGTAGGCCCACCTGTCGTCGAGGCTGGGCTTGAGCTGGTTCTGGTGGATCGTGCCGACCAGCTTCTCCAGCTCCTTGTGCGCGGTCAGCAGGATCGCCGCCGCCGGCGCCTCGTAGATGTCGCGCACCTTGAGGCCGACGATCCGGTCCTCGATGTGGTCGACGATGCCGACGCCGTGACGCGAACCGATCTCGGCCGTCCGTTCGAGCAGCTCGACCGGCCCCAGCCGCTCGCCGTCGAGCGCGATCGGGACGCCCGCCTCGAACTCGACCGTCAACGTCTCTGGCTCGTCCGGCGCCAGCTCGGGTCGGGTGACGAGCTGGAAGACATCGTCCTCGGGGGCGTGGCCGAGGTCCTCGATCCAACGGCCCTCCGACGACCGGCCCCAGAGGTTGTCGTCTATCGAATAGGGCGGCGCCTCGGTCCCGCCCTTGACCGGGATCCCGTGCTCGCGGGCGTAGGCGATCTCCTCCTCGCGGCCCATCTGCCAGGAGCGGACGGGAGCGATCGTCTTCAGCTCCGGCGCCAGCGTCGCCACCGTCGCCTCGATCCGGACCTGGTCGTTCCCCTTGCCGGTGCAGCCGTGGGCGATCGTGTCGCAGCCGCTGGCCCGCGCCTGATCGACCGCCAGCTCGGCGATCAACGGCCGGCCCAGCGCGGTGAACAGCGGGTAGCCACCGCCGTAGAGGGCGTTCGCCTTGATCGCCGGCAGGACGAACTCACGCGCGAACCGCTCGCGCGCATCGACCACGTGGCACTCCAGCGCCCCCAGCCGCATCGCCTTGTCCTCGATCACGGCGTAGTCCTCGCCGGGTTGGCCGAGGTTGACCGTGAGGCAGACGACCTCCGCCTCGTAGCGGTCCTGGATCCACTTCAGCATCACGCTGGTGTCGAGGCCGCCCGAGTAGAGCAACAGGACCCGCTGCACAGCGGCGGGGTCGGCCTCGTAGCTGGCCGTGCGCTGCTGCTCGGGCGCCTCGGTCAAGGCGCTTCGATCCCGCCGCTTTCGTCTTCTTCGGTGGTGGTCGTCGTCTCCGTCGTGGTCGTCGTCGGAGAGGTCGTGGTGGTGGTCGGCTCGGTCTCGGTCGCCTCGGTCTCGGTCGTCGGCTCGGTGGTCTCCTCGCCGGTCGTGGTCGGCAGCGTCGTCACCTCCGACGGGATCGAGGTCGTATCGCCGCCGTCGTCGCCGGCGGCGATCACGAAGATCGCGATCGCGAGACCGACGATCACTGCGATCAGACCGGCGACGAGCAGGCGCAGGTTCCCGTGCGGTTGCCCGCCGGGGTCACCGGGCTGGCCCATGACACGGGTCCGGTCGTCGTGCACGGCCTACTGCTCCTCGGGTCCGAGGATCGCTTCCAGAATCTCGCCGGCGTCGGCGATGTCGAAGCCGTTCCTCAGCCGCTCCTCGATTTCCTCGCGGCTGGCGCCGGAGATCGCCATCTGCGTGGCCAGGAGGCGGGCGCCGGCGGAGGCGGACCGGCGCGGCGGCTCGGGCTCGGGGGCCGACTGCACGGGCCGCAACCGCCTCTCGCCCTGCTCGGCCAGGGGCGCGCCGTCGGAGCCGGTGCCCCCGACCCCCTCCGAATCGAGCTCGTCGGCCAGCTCGCGCAGGCGCTCGGCGACGATGCGGTCGGCGCGCTCGTGCGCCTCCTCGATGTGGCGCCGCGCCTGCTCCTCGGCGTCGTCGATCACAGCCGACGCCGCCTTCTCGGCGGCCTCGACGATCGCGGCCAGGCGCTCGGCGGCATCGGAGGCGGAGTTGAGGCGCCGCCCGTCCTTGGGGAGCTTCTCGGAGCTCATCAAGCCGCACAGCTTAGGAGCGATTCGCCGATCAGCGCAACCGCCCGCTCGATCTGGGTCGATTCGACCGTCAACGGCGGCAGCAGCCGCAGGGTCCCCGGCTCCGGCGCGTTGACGATCAGGCCGCGCTGGAGCAGGTCGGCGCCGACCGACGCCGCGTCGATCCCGTCGCCGAGACCGACACCGATCATCAGGCCGCGCCCGCGCACCTCGACGACGCCGTCGAGAGCCAGCAGCTCATCCCGCAGCATCGCCCCGAGGTCGCGCACCTGGCGCAGCAGCGCCGCGTCGTCGACCAAGTCGAGCACGGCGAGGGCGGCGGCCGAGGCGACGGCGCCGCCGGCGAAGGTCGAGCCGTGGTCGCCGACCTCGAGCACCTCCCCCACCTCGGGCGTCGTCACGCAGGCGCCGATCGGCAGGCCGCCGCCAAGCGCCTTGGCCGTCGTCAGCACGTCGGGCCGCACCAGCGTCTGCTCGTGGGCCCAGAGGGAGCCGGTCCGCCCGAGGCCGGTCTGGATCTCGTCGAGGATCAGCAGCGCCCCGGCCTCGTCGCAGGCCCGCCGCGCCGCCAGCAGCGCTTCCTCGCTGACCGGATAGACGCCGGCCTCGCCCTGGATCGGCTCGATCAGGACCGCGGCCGTGTTCTCGCAGACGGCGCCGCGCAGGGCGCCGATGTCGTTGAGCGGCACCGAGCGGAAGCCCGGCAGCATCGGCCCGATCGCCTGGTTCTGCGCCAAGCCGGGCGTCGCCGCCAGCGCACCGTAGGTACGGCCGTGAAAGTCGCGCTCGAAGCTGACGATCTCAGGCGCCCCGACGCCGCGCCGGTGGGCGTGCTTGCGGGCGATCTTGATCGCGCACTCGTTGGCCTCGGTCCCCGAGTTGGAGAGGAAGACTCGGCCGCCCAGGCTCGACTCCGAGAGCCGCTCGGCGAGCCGCACCATCGGCTCCGTGTAGAAGAGGTTGGAGACGTGCATCAGGCGACCGACCTGCTCGCGCACGGCCTCGACCACCTCCGGATGGCAGTGGCCGACCGAGCAGACCGAGATCCCGGCGAGGAAGTCGAGGTACTCGCGGCCCTCGGAATCCCAAAGCAGCGCCCCCTCACCGCGCACGAACTCGACCGGCGCCCGCCGGTAGGTCTGCATCAGGTAGCGCTGCTCCAGCGCCTGCAGGTCGGTCAGCTCCATCACCGGGATTCGCACTCCCCCCTCACGGCGTCACCATCGTCCCGATGCCGGCGTTGGTGAACAGCTCCAGCAGGAGGCTGTGCGGCTTGCGGCCGTCGATGATGTGAGCCGAGTGGGCGCCGCCGTGGACGGCGTCGACGCAGGCTTGCAGCTTCGGCCGCATTCCCCCCTCGATCCCTTCCAGTTTCCCTTCGACCTCGAGCACGGCGGCGTGGCCGATCAGGGAGTCGTGGTCCTCGGGGTCCGCCAACCAGCCCTCGACGTCGGTGAGGAAGATCGCCTTGTGGGCGCCAAGCGCCGCGGCCACCTTGCCGGCCGCCTCGTCGGCGTTGACGTTGTAGGGGCGCCCGTCGCTGTCGGCGGCCGAGGAGGCGATCACCGGGATGTAGTCCTCGGCGATGTGGTTGAGCACATCGACGTCGACGTGCTCGACGGTGCCGACGAAACCGACCTCGTCGACGTTGGGGACCGGGGCGACCTCGAACAGCGAGCCGTCCTGGCCGGAGAGGCCGACGGCCGGCTGGCCGTGGGAGTTGAGCCGCTGCACGATGTCGGAGTTGAGCTTGCCGAGCAGGACCATCCGCGCCACCTCGACCGTCTCGGGGTCGGACACCCGCAGGCCCTCGTGGAAGCGCACCTCGATCCCCAGCCGCTCCATGTACTGGGTGATCTCGGGTCCGCCACCGTGCACGATCACGGGGTTGAGCCCGACGTACTTGAGCAGGACGACGTCCGTCGCGAAGTCCTCGCGCAACCGCTCGTCGCGCATCGCGGCGCCGCCGTACTTGATGACGACGGTGCGGCCATGGAACTCCTTGATGTAGGGGAGCGCCTCCAGAAGGGTGTCGACGTTGCTGCTCATCGTCTCCTCAGGTCGTGTACTCGGCGTTGATGCGAACGTACTCGTAACCGAGGTCCGAGAACCAGACGTGTGCCGCGTGGTCGCCGCGTCCCAGGCGCAGGCCGATCTCGGCCTCGGCCGCCTCGCCGCCCAGCTCGGCGGCGTCGATCGAGTCGGCGCCGATCTCTTCCAGGTCCTCGCCGGCCAGCGCCATCCCGGCTGCCTGCGCGATCCGGCCCCAGTTCGGGTCGCGCCCGAACAGCGCCGTCTTGACCAGCGGCGAGTTGGCGATCGCCCGTGCAACCCGCTCGGCCTCGGCCGCCGAGGCGGCCCCCTCCACCTGCACGCGGCCGACCCGGGTGGCCCCCTCCCCGTCGGCGACTATCTCGATCGCGAGCTGCAGCAATACGGCGTCGAGCAGCCCATCCGGCAGCCCCGCCCCGGCGGCGCCCGTCGCCTGCAGGAGGACGGTGTCGTTGGTGCTCATCTGCCCGTCGACCGTAATCCGCTCGAACGAGCCGGCGACGGCGGCGCGCAGCGCCGCCTCGGCGTCCTCGACCACCGCGTCGGTCTGCACGAAGCAGAGCATCGTCGCGAACCGGGGTTGGATCATGCCGCCGCCCTTCGCCTGCGCGGAGAGGGTGACGCCGCCCGCTTTCAGGGTGCAGGACTTGGCCCAGCGGTCGGTGGTGAGGATCGCGTCGGAGAAGGAGCCGCCGCCGCTCGGGGAGAGATCGCCGGCCGCCGCGCTTATGCCGCCGAGGACGGCGTCGATCGGCAGCGGCACTCCGATCACGCCGGTCTCGGCGACGGCGACGACACGCGGATCGAGCTCCAGCTCGGCGGCCGCGGTCTCGCACATCGCCCAGGCGTCGGCGATCCCCTGCTCGCCGGTCTCGGCGTTGGCGTTGCCGGCGTTGACGACGGCGGCGCGGACGCGGCCGGCGTCGACGCGATGGCGGCAGACACGAATTGGCGCCGCGGCAGACGCGTTGGGAGTCAGCAGCAGCGCCGATGCGACCTCCGGCTCGTCGCAGACGAGCAGCCCGACGTCGGTCTTGCCGCCGCCCTTGAGGCCGCAGTGTGCGGCCCCCGCGCGGAAGCCGGGCGCAAGCTGCGCCGGGTCGAGCTCTTCGACGCCGGCGGGCGCGTGGACCCACCGCGAGCGAAAGAACGACCCCGCCCCGCTGACTTCGCCTTTATCGTCGCTATCCGGCAATAAGTGCGAACTCACCGCAGGCCCTCCGTCTCATCGAGTCCCAGCATCAGGTTCAGGCACTGCACGGCCTGGCTCGAAGCGCCCTTCCAGAGGTTGTCGAGCGCCGAGAAGGCGAGCACGCGGCCCCGCTCCTCGACCGTCACGTAGACGTGGCACTCGTTCGAGTCGCGCACGTCGCGCAGGCCCGGCGGCGCCTCGACCGCGTGGACGAAGGGCTCCCCGGCATAGCGCTCGGCGTAGAGCGCCTGCGCCTCCAGCTTGGAGATCGGCTCGGTCGTCTGCGCGTAGCAACTGGTCAGCTCGCCCTGGTCGAGCGGCAGCAGGTGCGGGACGAAGGTCACCGGCGCAGCGCTGCCGAGCGCCGCCAGCTCCTGTTCGATCTCGGGCCGGTGGCGGTGGCCCTCGGTCTTGTAGGGAAAGGCGTTCTCGTCCATCGTCACGTAGTGCATCGCGTCGCCGCCGCCGCGGCCGGCTCCGGAGACCCCCTGCTTGGCGTCGATGACGACGTCGGCGAGCAGGCCGCGCTCGGCCAGCGGCGCCAGCGCCAGCACGCTGGCGGTCGGATAGCAGCCCGGCACCGCGACCAGCTCGGCCCCCCGCAGCTCGTCGCGGTACATCTCGGTGAGCCCGTATACCGCACCCTCCAGCAGCTCCGGGGCGCCGTGCTCGCCGTACCAGCGCTGGTAGGTCGGCAGCTCGCGCAGGCGGAAGTCGGCGGAGAGGTCGGCGACGACGACGCCGAGCCCGCGCAGGGCGGCGACGGTCGGGGCCGATGCTCCGTGCGGGTAGGCGACGATCGCCGCGTCGACGTCCTCGAGCGAGTCGAGGTCGAGCTCGGTCAGCTCCATCGGCACCCGGTAGCGGGGGTAGAGCCGGTCGAGCCTGGTGCCGGCGTCGCTGCGCGAGGTGACCGCGACCAGCTGCAGCCGCGGGTGGCGCCAGACCAGCTGCGCCGCGAGCGCGCCGGTGAAACCGGAGGCTCCGGCGACGAGGACGCGGGCGGCGGGATCGCCGTCGAGCGGCTGGCTGCGCATGTCATTCACGGAGCGATCCCCCGATCTCTTCCAGCCCCTTCGCGATCGAGTCGCGCAGGTCGGCGACCTCCTCGTCGGTCAGGGTGCGGTCGGCGGCCCTGAACTCGAGCCGCAGGGCGAGGCTCTTGCGGCCCTCGCCGACCTGCTCGCCCTCGTAGAGGTCGAAGACCTGGGCGGAGCGGAGAAGCTCACCCCCGCCGCTCAGGACCGCCGCGCGCACGCTGGCGGCGGTGACCTCGACCGGGACGACCACCGCCAGGTCCTGCCGCACGGCCGGGTAGGTGGTGACGTCTTCGAAGATCTCCTCCCCCGCCGAGGCAGCGGCGACGAAGGGCGCCAGACCGACTTCGAAACCGGCAGCCGCGTCGAGGTCCCACTCGCGGCAGACCAGGGGATGCAGCTCGCCAATCCAGCCCGCGCGCTCGTCCTCAATGGTGACCTGCGCGGCACGGCCGGGGTGCAGGAACGGCTCGGTCGCCTGCTCGAACTCCAGCGCCACTCCGAGCCTCGCCGCGAGGCCTTCGAGGACACCCTTGAGAGCGAAGAAGTCGACCGGCTCTCCCCCGCCCCGCCAAGCTTGCGGCGTCAGCGACCCCACCGCGAGGCACGCCAACCGATGCGGCTCAACGAACGGCGCCGCACGCTCGCCGACAAATTCGCCAGCCAAGGGGCCGACGGGCCTCAAACGTCCGCCAT
>DASVWY010000239.1:0-5313 GCA_036392975.1 Solirubrobacterales bacterium
GGACGCGGCATGGAGGCGACGACCAAAATCACCGCCACGCTGCCCGACGGCGCCAGCCTGGAGCTGCCCGAGGGCGCCACCGGCGCTGACGCCGCCGCGGCGATAGGGCCGGGGCTGGCAAAGGCCGCGCTGGCGATCCGCGTCGACGGCGAGCTGCGCGATCTCAGCGCGCCACTGCCCGGTGGGGCCGAGATCGCGATCGTGACCGAGCGCGACGCCGAGGCGCTGGAACTGATCCGCCACGACGCCGCTCACGTGATGGCGGAGGCGGTGCTGGAGCTCTACCCCGGCGCCAAGGTGACGATCGGGCCGCCGATCGAGCAGGGCTTCTACTACGACTTCGAGTTCCCGGCCGACGTCAAGGTCACCGACGAGGACCTGGAGCAGATCGAGGCGAGGATGCGCGAGCACATCGGCGCCGACGAGCCGTTCGAGCGGCGCGACGTCCCGCCCGAGGAGGCGATCGAGCTGTTTCGCGGCCAGGGCCAGGACTACAAGGTCGAGCTGATCGAGGACCTCGTCCGCGACGAAGGGGTGGAGACCGTCTCGCTCTACCGCAACGGCCCCTTCGAGGACCTCTGCCGCGGCCCACACGGGCCCTCGACCGGGCGAATCGCGGCGATCAAGTTGACCGCGCTGGCCGGCGCCTACTGGCGTGGCGACGAGACCCGGCAGATGCTGACGCGGATCTACGGCACCGCCTTCCTCGCCAAGAAGGACCTCGAGCAGCACCTGGAGCTGATCGAGCAGGCGAAGGCGCGCGACCACCGCCGGCTCGGCCCCCAGCTCGGCCTCTTCATGCTGCGCGAGGAGGCGCCCGGGATGCCCTTCTGGCTCGCCCACGGCACCACCCTGCTGCGGCTGATCGACGCCGAGGTCCACCAGCAACTGCGCAAGCGCGAGTACCAGGAGATCAAGACCCCGCACGTGATGGACGTCGACCTCTGGCACCGCTCCGGCCACTGGGACAACTACCGCGAGAACATGTACTTCACCGAGTCCCGCGAGCGCGAGTACGCGATCCGGCCGATGAACTGCCCCGGCGCCTGCCTCGTCTACGCCGCCGACCGCCATTCCTACCGCGAGCTGCCGTTGCGCCTGGCCGAGTTCGGGCAGGTCTCCCGCGCCGAGCGCGAGGGGGTCCTGCACGGCCTGTTGCGGGTGCGCGCCTTCACCCAGGACGACGCCCACATCTACTGCACGCCGGAGCAGGTGGTCGACGAGGTGACCGGGGTCTGCGAGGCGATCGACGAGCTCTACGCCCGCTTCGGCTTCGAGGACGTCCGCATCGAGCTCTCGACCCGGCCGGAGAAGGCGATCGGCACCGACGAGCAGTGGGAGCTGGCCGAGGAGGCCCTGCGCCAGGCACTCGAGAGCCAGGGCCGGGAGTACACGCTCAACCCCGGCGACGGCGCCTTCTACGGGCCGAAGATCGACTTCCACATCACCGACGCGCTGGGCCGCTCCTGGCAGTGCGGCACCTGCCAGGTCGACTTCTTCATGCCGGAGCGCTTCAACCTCACATACACCGACGCCGACGACAACCAGCGCCGGCCGGTGATGATCCACCGCGCCCTGCTGGGATCGATGGAGCGCTTCGCCGGGATCCTGATCGAGCACTACGGAGGCCGCTTCCCGGTCTGGCTGGCGCCCGTCCAGGCGATCGTGCTGCCGATCTCCGACCGCCACCTCGGGCACTGCGAGAAGGTCGGCGCCGAGTTGCGCGACCTCGGGGTGCGGGTCGAGGTCGACCGCCGCTCGGAGTCGGTCGGCAAGAAGATCCGCGAGGCGGAGCTGGGCGGCCTCCCCTACATGCTGATCGTCGGCGACCGCGAGGGGGAAAGCGGCGAGGTCGCGGTGCGCTCCCACGGCGGCGGTGAGCTGGGCACGATGACCCTCGCAGCCTTCGCCGAGCACGTTCGCTCCGCCGCGACGCAGCCGGACGACGACGGCTGAGCGGGGCCCTGCGTCGCCTTTCTGCCTCTATACTTCGGCAACTTGTTCGCAGGCATGCCAAAAAGTCAGCGCCGCTGAGCGTCCCGTGGCCGCCTCCGTCTCGCCGATCCTCTTGAAGCTCCACTTCTCCTCTCGATAGTGCCGGTCCCTCGAAGGTTCGACCGGCGACCGCCGGAGCGCGACACGACGCGGATCAACGAGCGAATTCGCGTTCCCAAAGTGCGGCTGATCGGCGCCGACGGCGAGCAGCTCGGCATCCTCGACACCCCCGACGCCCTCAAACGCGCCCAGGACGCCGACCTCGACCTGGTCGAGGTCGCCCCTAACTCGAAGCCGCCGGTCACCCGCCTGCTCGACTACTCGAAGTACAAGTACGAGCAGGAGCAGAAGCAGAAGCAGGCCCGCAAGCACCAGCAGCAGGTCAACGTGCGCGAGATCAAGCTGCGGCCGAAGATCGCCGACCACGACTACGAAACCAAGAAGGGCCACGTCGAGCGCTTCCTGCGCCACCAGAACAAGGTCAAGATCACGATCATGTTCCGCGGACGCGAGCAGGCCCACCCCGAGCGCGGCCGGGCGCTGCTGAAACGGCTGTTCGAGGACCTCGACGGCCTGGCGACGATCGAGTCCGAGCCGCTGCAGGAGGGCCGCAACATGAGCATGATGCTGGCCCCCTCCAAAGAGGCGGCGGCGCAGGCGAAGAAAGCCGATACCGAGGCGCCCGACGCCGAGACGCCTGCTGCCGAGAATCCCGACGCCGAGAGCCCGGCGGCCTAGGCCGCCGCCAGCACGTCGGCGATTCGCTCGGCTGCGCGGCCGTCCCAGAGCGGGGGAGGTTCGGGCGGATTCGGGGGACGGTCGGCGAGCCTTGACGGGATCGTGGCTATCGCCGCCGGGTCGAGGCCGAGCAGGGTGTTGGTTCCGGCGCGGATCGTCACTGGGCGCTCGGTGTTGGCGCGCAGCGTGAGGCAGGGGATGCCCAGGTAGGTCGTCTCCTCCTGGATGCCGCCGGAGTCGGTCAGGACCGCGCCCGCGTCGGCGAGCAGCGAGAGGAAGTCGACGTAGCCGAACGGCGCGCAGAGCAACAGCCCGGGATGGTCGGACTCGACCGCCTCCATCATCTTGCGGGTCCGCGGATGGACGGGGAAGACGACCGGCATCTCCCGCGCCAGCGCCGCCAGTTGCTTCATCGTCTCCGGCAGCAGCTCGCCGTCGACGAGGGCGGGGCGGTGGAGGGTGACGAGGACGTAGGCGCCGGGCTCGACTCCGACCTTGGCGGCTGCACCGGCTGCCCGGAACCGCTCTTCGAGCGCGACCAGCGTGTCGATCATCGTGTTGCCGACGAAGTGCATCCGCTCCTCGGCGATCCCCTCCGCGCGCAGGTTCTCGATCGCCTCCTCGCTGTGGAGGAAGAGGTGCTCGCTGAACTCGTCGGCGACGATCCGGTTGATCTCCTCCGGCATCGTGCGGTCGAAGCTGCGCAGGCCGGACTCGATGTGGCCGACCGGGATCTGCATCTTCGCCGCCGTCAGCGTCGCCGCCAGGGTCGAGTTGACGTCGCCGGGGACGAGCAGCAGGTCCGGTTGCTCCTCGGCCAGCACCGGCTCCAGCCTCTCCATCGTCCGCGCGGTCTGCACCGCGTGGCTGCCCGAGCCGACTTCGAGCATGTGGTCGGGGGGCGGCACGCCCAGCTCCTCCAGGAAAACGTCCGACATCAGCCGGTCGTAGTGCTGGCCGGTGTGGACGATCGTGTGGCGGCCGTCGGGAATCCGCTCGCGCAGCGCCGCGATCACCGGGGCGGTCTTGACGAAGTTGGGCCGGGTCCCGAACACGTAGACGATCCGCATCGCGGGGCAGGGTATCTGCGTCGCCAGCTTCCACCGGCGAGCGTAGGTGCGCGTCTGCTTCAATACGCGTCCCGATGCCGAAGATGAAGACCCATTCCGGCGCTAAGAAGCGCTTCCGCAAGACCGCCAAGGGCAAGCTGCGCGGTCGGCGCGCCAACTCGAGCCACATCCTCGAGAAAAAGTCGCCGAAGCGGAAGCGGCAGATGTCGCGGCCGGTCGAGATCGCCCCGGCCGACACGAAGCGGATCAGGACCCTGCTCGGAGGCGGCAAGTGAGCCGGGTAAAGCGCTCTGTCCACGCGCGCAAGAAGCGGCGCAAGGTGCTGAAGGAAGCGAAGGGCTACTACGGCCGCAAGCACTCCTCCTACCGCTTCGCCAAAGAGCAGGTGCAGCGGTCCGGGATGTACGCGTACCGCGACCGGCGCAACCGCAAGCGCGAGTTCCGCCGGCTCTGGATCACCCGGATCAACGCCGCCGCCCGGCTCGAGGGCATGAGCTACTCGGAGCTGATCCACGGTCTCGACAAAGCCGGCGTCGAGGTCAACCGCAAGATGCTCGCGGACATCGCGGTCACCGATCGCGATGCCTTCCGCCGATTCGTGGAGCTAGCCCGGGAGGGTGCGGCCGCCTAGTCGCAGCCACATTCCACTTTCCCGGGCGGGCCGTTTATCGGCCCGCTTTTTTGTTCCAGGAGAAAGAAGAGACGAGACGAAACGACCAGCGATGATCGCCAGCCCCCACAACGAGAAGCTGAAGCTCGTGCGCAAGCTGCACGAGCGCAAGCACCGCGACCGCGAGGGTCTCTTCCTCACCGAGGGCGAGGACCCGATCGAGGCCGCGCTCGCCGCCGGGGCCGAGCCGCACCTGGTCTTGGTCGCCGCCGGCAGCGGGCTCGACGGCGAGGAGGTCGAGCCCGAGCTGCTCGCCGACGCCTCGACCCTGGGGTCCGGGACTCGGGCGATCGCCGTCTGGCCGCAGCGCTGGGCCGACTCGCCGCAACCCCCGTGCCTCTACCTGCACGCCGTCGCCGACCCCGGCAACGTCGGCGCGATCGTCCGCACCGCGCACGCCTTGATTGGCGGCAGCGTCGTCCTCGGCCCAGGCTGCGCCGACCCTTTCTCCCCCAAGGCGGTGCGGGCGAGCATGGGGTCGATCTTCGGCCAGCCGCTGGTGCGCGGCGGCGTCGAGATGACGCCGCGGCCGCGGACCGCCCTGGTCGCCCACGGCGGCGGTGGCGTGGAGGAGCTGGACGGGGCGCAGACCGTCTGCCTCGGCGCCGAGCGCGACGGCCTGCCGGAGGACGTATTGCGCGAATGCGACGGCCGGGTCTCGATCCCGCTGCGTCCGGCTGCCGCCGAGTCGCTCAACGTCGCCGCCGCGGCGGCCATCGCCTGCGAGCGGCTATCGTCGCCCGGCATGTGGAAGGCGGCTGCAGATGCTTGAGCGGATCGAGGAGATCGGCACCGAAGCAGCCGCCGCGATCGCGGCGGCCAGCGGCACCGCGGAGCTGG